>NZ_JAAHHM010000012.1:0-123437 GCF_010692445.1 Moorena sp. SIO3E8
GTCGGGAGTCGGGAGTCGGGAGTCGGGAGTCGGGAGTCGGGAGTCGGGAGTCGGGAGTCGGGAGTCGGGAGTCGGGAGTCGGGAGTCGGGAGTCGGGAGTCGGGAGTCGGGAGTCGTGAGTCGTGAGAAGCGGGAAATGGGGAGATGGGGAGAATTATTTCGACAATAATTGTATATTTTAATACATATTTTTAATAGTTTCTACGTAATGAAAGTACGTACTCGCCCCAAAGTTAAAAACCTACCCTTGTGAGGGAGTGGGGGGAGCTTTCAAGGGTATGTTTTTTACAAAGACGTCAGGTGTGGGGTGTGGGGTGTGGGGTGTGGGGTGTGGGGTGTGGGGTGTGGGGTGTGGGGTGTGGGGGATAAGAAAGCGATGCAGCGCCGACCTGCGGGGGTTTCCCCCTGTTCCCTTGCTGCATCGCTTGTTCGTTGTTTTTCTTTTCCTCTCCCTCTGGGTCGTCCCATGTTTTACCCAAATGTAAAAAACCTACCCCTGTGAGAGTGGAAGAAGTAGTTTGCGATTAAGTTGGTATATAGCATTTACGTAAGCATATGCGCTACGCGCACGCTGCTTGAGGTGCCGGGAGCATGTCACTTATGCAGAACATTTGTACGCTTATTTGGGTAATAGGTAATAGGTAATAGGTAATGGGTAATAGGTAATAGGGGCAGCATCTCACTTATGCATAATATTTTTACATTATCTATAGCCCCCTAATGGGTAATTGCTTGCGCTCATGGGACATAGTACTAATGTTTCAGCAACGCAAGACCTGCTCCCGAACAGCCGTTGGCCGTAGGCCACGCTACTTGAGGTGCCGTCAGTGGTCAGCTTATTTTATTCAAAAGCACCAATCAGTAGCCTGGCCACAGGCCCATAGCTGATAGCTGATAGCTGATAGCTGATAGCTTACGCATTTACAAATAGGTCATGAACAATCTTGCTGATTTATCATAACATCAAAAACTCTTCGGAGCTCTTTCCTGCTGTTCCCTGTTCCCTGTTCCCTTTTCCCTTTTCCTATTAATGCTATGTTTACATCTCAAATAAAAACGCTATACTTAAACACATTGTCTTGATGCAAAGCGCGAGTGGGGAGGGGCTACATCAAGACAATACTTTTACAAGAGGTCTACTGATCAATCTTTCATTCTTAATAATACTTCTTGATTATTAATAAAAATTCTTGATTTTCAATAATAATTAATTCCTCCTTAATCCTTCTTAATAAGTAGGTGAGGTGGGCATAAATAAACCTTAAAACTCAGACTCCAAAAATGAAGCGGGAAGCCTGTATTCAAGGGGTTTTAAGCATTTTGAATGTCAATCGCCATTTTACGGATTAATTAAACCCACTTACTTAATTCACCTTTATGCATTCATACTTTCTACTTAATTCAGCCTTCATCATTCATAATTCTTAAAGAATTTAGCCGCCCTAGGACTTGATTTTCTCCAGTCAAGAAATTATTATTCTCTTCAGAGAACGAAAAAAATAAATGGGTGGCAACTTTAACTGTGCCCCCATCGGTAAGATAGCTGTTTTTGGGTTATTCAGGGTGCCCTTACTTCCATAGTTTGTGGTTGCCAGGTTAAACACGGTGCTTAAAACTCGCTAGGGTCTTGGGTTATCCCAAAACTCGATGATAGGTATGGGTAACTCCAACTAGGAGCCTATAGAGTTAATAACTAAAAAAGACAGGGTTCTAGTGGGTTGAGTGTGCAAATTATCGTTCCAAACTAAACCTATTCGTCAGGAGATTTGCCTCTATGGCACTTATAACAATTAATGATATTCAGGAATCAGAGAGCTTTTTGACTGAGCTCAACCATACACATGTAGCGATGGACGAAATCAACGGTGGTCATCGTTGGGGTCATCGTGGGGGACGGCACTGTCACTGGCGCTGGAAGCCCTGGAAGGGTTGGTTCCGTAAATGCCACCGCCATCACTATCACGGTCGCCATAAGCATGGCCATGGCGGTCACCATTAAAGTATTAATTTGCATCGTCTGGTTTTGGTAATACCACCATTATCCCCCAACTTTGCGGTGCGACCCGTGGCGAATTTAATTCGCCTACGGAAAGCGCACCGGGGGAGACTTTAACTTACTTTTCTCCCCCAGGATTGGGGGTCGCGGAATCATAGCCAGAATCAGCAACCCCTTACTACGGAATATCAGTGCAATACCATTAGGACTCGCGTAAAAATAACCTGAACATTTTTTGTTCTGGAAGCTATATCTCACAAGTTATTTCAGATAAAATTTGTACAACTTATTTTTACATGGCTCCTTAGTGTTTCTTAAAAAGACTAGCACTATCTAGATAGAGAGCTCAAAGGTGTTGGCTAATGACCAAATTGACTTAGAGTTACTCAATGGTAGAGCTACTTGTCACTTCAGGGAATGCTAAAACCCCCTTGACAAGGGCTTATTTTCCTTAACTTGTCACCAATAATGGTGCAATAGAGATCACGGTCAATTTAACTCCAGTCCACACCTACATCATAAATGCACTGGATCCTTAGTGTAGAAAAATTACTCCCCCCAATCTCTTTCAGGGGGGAGTTTCTGTTGAAGGCAGAAGTAATAAGCTCTAAAAACAATCAGCGCCAATCAAGACTGTACCTCATAGCTATGAGAAACGCTATCTAGCCAATCAGCGCCAATCAAGACTGTACCTCATTTATTTGAGAAACCCTAGAATTTTTAGTTTATTCTTCATAATTTATACTTACTTCATAATTAATCCTTCATAATTCATATTTACTTTATATTTTATAATTCATCCGCCCTAGGACTTGATTTTCTCCAGTAAATGAATTATTCTACTCTCCAGAGAACGGAAAAATATAAATGGGTGGCAACTTTAACTGTGCCCCCATCGGTGATATAGCTGTTTTGGCGTTATTCAGGGTGCCCTTACTTCCATAGTTTGTGGTTGCCAGGTTAAACACGGTGCTTAACACTCCCTAGGGTCTTGGGTTATCCCAAAACTCAATTGTAGGTATGGGTAACTCCAAGTAGGAGCCTATAGAGTTAATAACTAAAAAAGAATCTCCAGGATTCTAGTGGGTGGAGTGTGGAAATTTTCGTTCCAAACTAAACCAATTCATCAGGAGATTTTCCTCAATGGCACGTATTGCAATTAATGATATTCAGGAATCAGAGAGCTTTTTGACTGAGCTCAAAGATACAGATGTGGCGATGGACCAAATCAACGGTGGTTTATTCTTTCGTCCGTTCTTTCGTCCGTTCTTTCGTCCGTTCTTTCGTCCGTTCTTTCGTCCGTTCTTTCGTCCGTTCTTTCGTCGTCGCCGACCGAACTAGCTGAATTGAAGTATTAATTTATCAGAGTGGGAGAGTTTGAGAGGGAAAAGAATACCCAGTCCTCTTAGGTCGGGGATCAATATTCCGTCTCAAATAGTGTTAATATAAAAAGTAAGGGTCTCAAAAAAAACTGGGTATTGACCCCACTCAGCTACCTCCGGTGCGGGGGAAAGTCACGCCCTAGGAGAGAACAGCAACGAGCGTTGTTGTGCCTGGGAATCCCCATCCCTCTTCAGGGTGGGGAGGTTCAAATCCTCTGGTTTTGGTAATGCCACCATTATCTCCCAACTTTCGGGGACTTTAAATTACTTTTCTCCCTCAGGATTGGCAGGGCTGTTTCATTGTCGTAAAAGATAGATGGCCAGATCGGTCTAATTTTCGACAAGGGATGCAGCCCAGTCTTGGGGAGCCAGTGCGGTCTTGGGGGTCTTGCCCAAGACCGCATTAGTGTGGTTTACCCCATTTGCGATTGCATCGCTATTCCCTCTTCTCTGTGGCGAGATCCGCTGTTGCGAGATCCGCTGTTCCCTAAAATCCAGGACGAAAGTACCTCATGAGTAACAGAATTGCTATATAGCAATTTTGATTTTGGTGAGGTACAATGCTTATCTTTTTAAGGCAGAGGGCACCCACCCCTAATATCATGTTCGGTTGAATACCCATAATTAATGGAGAGTGTGGGAAGGGTGGGAAGGGTGGGAGGAGATGGGGAGATGGGGAAATGGGGAGATGGGGAGATTTTTATTAAGGGTAATTATCCCGACATGATATTAAAGGCAATCAGCGCCAACAAAGACTGTACCTGATCTATTTTAGAAACGCTAGAATTCATAATTGCTCTTTCACAATTCACCCTTCATAATTCCTCCTTCATAATTCCTAGTTTATCCTTCATAATTTATACTTACTTCATATTTGATAATTCATAATTTATACTTACTTCATATTTGATAATTCATCCGCCCTAGGACTTGATTTTATCCAGTAAATGAATTATTCTACTCTTCAGAGAACGAAAAAAATAAATGGGTGGCAACTTTAATTGTGCCCCCATCGGTAAGATAGCTGTCTTGGCGTTATTCAAGGTGCCCTTACTTACCAAGTTTGTGGTTACCACGATAAATACGGTGCTTAACACTCCCTAGGGTCTTGGGTTATCCCAAAACTCGATGATAGGTATGGGTAACTCCAACTAGGAGCCTATAGAGTTAATAACTAAAAAAGAATCTCCAGGATTCTAGTGGGTGGAGTGTGGAAATTTTCGTTCCAAAGTAAACCAATTCATCAGGAGATTCTCCTAAATGGCACGTATTGCAATTAATGATATTCAGGAATCAGAGAGCTTTTTGACTGAGCTCAACGATACAGATGTGGCTATGGACCAAATCAACGGTGGTTTTGTTGTTCTTTTAGCATTATTGGTCTTACGAAAGCGCAAGGCTAAACATAAGCCCCACCCTAAACATAAGCCCTACCCTACAAACCACCACTGCCCTAAACACTCACACTAATGTGATTGTCACTCCGAGCATCACTCGGATAATCACATTCACTTTGGGCAACACAATCAATAGCTAGCTTATAAAGGCACTGGATGATTAGTGCTCAAAGATTACTCCCCCCAATCTGGTTAAGGGGGGAGTTTTTGTTTAAGGTTTACCTGAGGTTACATAACAGTACAGGGAGCAGGGAGTAGGGAGCAGGGAGCAGGGAGCAGGGAAGAGGGAAGAGGGAAGAGGGAAGAGGGAAGAGGGAAGAGGGAAAAAATCATGTGTACCTCATAGCTATGATAAACGCTATATACATCAAGCAGTCTAGAGGAATTTACTTCAGTTTTTACCCCCGCTTCCCTTTTTAAAAAAAATTCGGTCAAGTTTTGGTTAACGCCAATCCTTGACCGAATTTTTTATTGCAATTTTCAACGCTTCACAGCTTAGCTGCACCTCAAGCCACTAGTAACACCACCGAATCATGTTAGTTGTGCTTTACTTAGCCGGTCAATTGTCGGAATCCAAAACACACTACATTATCCTTGAGACTTGAGGTTTTGTTTTAGCCAGGGATTGGCATCCCTGGCAATTTACTATCTTAATCTAGCTTAATCTAGCAGCACATATCGAATCAAAATACTGATCACCTCTCCAGGATTTTCAGTAGGTTGAGGTGTGCTCCAATCATTCACCTGGGCGTAACCAAGGGCATAAAGTGTAGAAATTGTGTTCCGAACAACTTGGGGAGAACCAATTAACATATGTTTGATTTGTTCCCGTCGTCGCTGTCCCTCACCAGAGGGGTTAGGCACACTAGGCTGGTTGGGATTATCATCAGGGTTGGGGAGGAAGTTTTGATCCATAATGATTCGTTTCCTTTTGCTGAAAATTGCAATATATCTATTGTATATTTTGACGACGTTAATGTCAAATATTTTTTTTAAAATAATTTAAATAACTTAATAGTTGAATTTTAAACAAAATGTTTAATTACTAAGAAATTAGGGAGTCGGGAGTCGGGAATCGGGAATCGGGAATCGGGAGAAGAGTGTGGGAAGTGTGGGAAGTGTGGGAAGTGTGGGGAGATGGGGAAATGGGGAGATGGGGAAATGGGGAGATGGGGAGATGGGGAGATGAAAAGGTGTGGGGAAATGGGGAGATCGGAGTACTTACAAGGGTAGGTTTTTTACAAAGGGGCGAGTAGGTACTTTCATTAAATATAAGCTTCTCCCCATATGTATAAAAATACACAATAAGTTCCGGGAGACTTCTCCCCATATGTATAAAAATACACAATAAGTTCCGGGAGACTTCTTCCCGATTCCCGATTCCCGATTCCCGATTCCCGATTCCCGATTCCCGATTCCCGATTCCCGATTCCCGATTCCCGACCCAAATGTAAAAAACCTACCCCTGTGAGGATCGGAGTAGGGGTGGGGAAAATTGACTGGAGCTGATCACGATTACAGACGCGATCGCATAAATAACCCAGTAGAATCGACATCAGGGGTGGAACTGGCATCAGGGGTGGAACTGGCATCAAGCCAGTTTCAATCTATGGCCTTTGCGGGCAGGATGCCCACTCCACTGATGTTGATCCCAAAATTCACCAATGCCGGGAAAATTCACTGGAGTATTTCACCAACACAAAAGCGATCGCATCGATCACCCAGTAGAACAGGGCTCAGGGGTTTAATAGGTTTTATAGGTGGAGTAGGATTCAGGGGTGGAAATGGCATCAAGCCAGTTTCAATCTATGGCCTTTGCGGGCAGGATGCCCACTCCACTGATGTTGATCCCAAAATTCACCAATGCCGGGAAAATTCACTGGAGTATTTCACCAACACAAAAGCGATCGCATCGATCACCCAGTAGAACAGGGCTCAGGGGTTTAATAGGTTTTATAGGTGGAGTAGGATTCAGGGGTGGAACTGGCATCAAGCCAGTTTCAATCTATGGCCTTTGCAGGCAGGATGCCCACCCCACTAATGTTCATGCCTTGATTCACCAATGCCGGGAAAATTCACTGGAGTATTTCACCAACACAAAAGCGATCGCATCGATCACCCAGTAGAACAGGGCTCAGGGGTTTAATAGGTTTTATAGGTGGAGTAGGATTCAGGGGTGGAACTGGCATCAAGCCAGTTTCAATCTATGGCCTTTGCGGGCAAGATGCCCACTCCACTGATGTTGATCCCAAAATTCACCAATGCCGGGAAAATTCACTGGAGTATTTCACCAACACTTTTGCGATCGCATCTATCAAACACTCCGGAGATCCCAGTCGGGGTGGGGAAAATGGACTGTACCATTTCACCAGCACAAAAGCGTACGCATCTATCAAACCGTCCGGAGTAGCCCTGCATCCCTTCCAGCCACACCACACCCAGTCACCCCAGACTCATGGCTTTCTTAAAAACCTACCCTGATCAGATCTCCCCATCTCCCCGCGCCCCCGCCCCACACTCCCCATCTCCCCATCTCCCCATCTCCCCTACTCCCGACTCCCGACTCCCAACTCCCGACTCCCCAAAGACCGCTTCATTCTTTTTCTCCCAAAAAAAATAAAATAACAAAAGAAAAAACAGCAATAATTATGTCCCGAATTTCCCTAACTAGCCATTTCACTAACTGAATAATAATCACAGATAATTCCAGGCAAACGGCTGGTATGCAAAGGGAAAATGACTAATCTCCAATAACTAATCCCTAAAAGACACGATGCATTTTTAATGTCCCCAACCCTTTGAAAAACCCCTTGCATCCCTAAAAAAAAACACCTAGGATGTAAATGTGATGAGGAACGAACAAACCTCAAACAAAACACAAGCTAAAGCTAAATTCCAGGAGATTTACTAGCAATGATTACTATTTCTGACCTTAATGTTTCTCGCGAAAACTGTTTGACTGAACTGAAAGATGCTGAAATGATGGGTCACATCATCGGTGGATTTTTCTCCTTCGGTTTCAGTAACATCCCAGTTGCCTTCGGTACCCCACTGGCACTCGACTTAAACGATGATGGTACTCTTGCGCCCAATGAAGTCTACCAACCCTTGACTTCACAGTTCGCCTTCACTATTGATTTGCATGACATCTTCAAGAAACACTAACATTAATAGGCTTCCTAAGATGTCTGGTGGACATTAAGATTCAACCACTGTACTGTGGGAGTTTCAAACTAATTTTCACCAGAAGTCTGTAGAGTATTCTGCAGAATAGCCTTCGCTATCTGGAAGTCAGAAGTATGACGGATTAAGGATGAATTTCTTTAATACCAAGGATTTCGACTGATGGCAGCTGGTGAGGGATTTCTGCCGCCCTGGACTCGGGGTAAATGTAAGTAATCAGGGGGAATAAATTTTTATCCCTGATTAGTCAAGAAAACCAATTCACAGGAGATTTACTAGCAATGATTACTATTTCTGACCTCAATGTTTCTCGGGAAAACTGTTTGACTGAACTGAAGGATGCTGAAATGATGGGTCACATCATGGGTGGCTT
This sequence comes from Moorena sp. SIO3E8, assembly GCF_010692445.1. Classification (NCBI taxonomy): domain Bacteria; kingdom Bacillati; phylum Cyanobacteriota; class Cyanophyceae; order Coleofasciculales; family Coleofasciculaceae; genus Moorena; species Moorena sp. SIO3E8. The sequence goes on from NZ_JAAHHM010000012.1 coordinate 8,332, forward strand.
TATTAAGTTCGGTTTCAGCAACATACCAGTTGCCTTCGGTACCCCACTGGCACTCGACTTAAACGATGATGGTACTCTTGCGCCCAATGAAGTCTACCAACCCTTCGCTTCACGGTTCGCCTTCACTATTGATTTGAGTGACTTCTTCTAGAAACACTAACATTAATAGGCGACCTAAGACCTCTGGTAGAAATTAATCAGACTTTATTTCACCAGAGGTCTGCCGCCCTGGACTTGGGGTAAATCTAATCAGGGCGAAGAATTCTTCGCCCTGATTAGTTAACCAAAGCAATTGGATATTTACCAACTATGATCACTATTTCTGACCTCAATGTTTCTCGGGAAAATTGTTTAACTGAACTGAAGGATGCCGAAATGATGGGTCACATCATGGGCGGCTTTATTAAGATCGGTTTCAGTAACATCCTAGTTGGCTTCGGTCAAAATATAGCATTGGACTTGAACGATGATGGTACCCTTGCACCCACTGAAATCTACCAACCCTTAACAGCAAACTTTAGTGTCACCGCTGATTTGGGCAAACTGTTTGACAGGGTTAAACCCGATCATACCTCAACGGAGGATTGTCCCGAAGATTGGTAGTGCTAAAGATGTAGTGGTTTGGCGAAAATATGGTCAAGGTAATGGGAGCTAAAATCACTACTTGTGTACTACTATATTCGGTTTAACCCATAATTTGTCACCGAAATGCTACTCTTCAAGAAGGCAACGCCAAAGCCCCTACACCAGAGTAAGTGGCGCTTAAAGATAGTATCTTCCTCAAAAGGGGATCGGGTGATGAGAATAAAGTGCTAGGTATAAATGCAACTTGGCATTAAGACAGCTGCGCGTAATTAAAACCTCAAACGTTTTGAATGGTGTGTTTATTTCCGCTCTGCTGTAGAATTATGGTCTGTAATAATTCTGGTGGAAAGTAAAATAAAACCACTGGGTTTTAGACTAATTTTCACCAGATTTTTATATAGTAATTATCATCCTGAACAGGGACATGGCTTATCCTTTTAAGTCAAAAGGCAAAAGGCAAAAGGCAAAAGGCAATATTCAAGAGGGTTTTAAGCGAGCCATATTGGTCTTGGGTGAAACACCCCTTCGCGACTGTATCAAGACCAGAATTAGAGTTTTTTTTATTACCAAAAATTCCTATATACTTTTTTGCCTCTTGCCTCTTGCCTCTTGCCTCTTGCCTCTTGCCTTTCCCTATTGGAAAATGTTGACAACTCAAATCGAAATGCTATATTTACTATCAAGGATTTCCACTGATGGCAGCTGGTGAGGGATTTCTGCCAGCCTGCACTAGGTGGAACGGTGATCAGCGGTAATAAATGTTTCTACTTGATTAGTCAAGGAAACCAATTCACAGCCGATTTACGGTTGAGATTTACTCACTATGATCACTATTTCTGACCTCAATGTTTCTCGGGAAAACGGTTTGACTGAACTAAAGGACCCCCAGATGATGGGTCGCATCATGGGCGGTCGCTTTCAACTAAATGGATTTACAGTCACTATTGGTAATATCCCATTTAGTATAGGTACCCCACTGGCAATCGATTTAAACGGTGATGGTATTATTCAACCCGATGAAGTCTACGTACCCCTATCTGGTACGTTAAGCTTTAGTTTCACTTTCGGAAGGGGTGAATTCCAACGAGACCATAGATCAATGTCTGATTGTTAACTATAGGGTTTTAGGGAGTCGGGAGTCGGGAGTCGGGAGTCGGGAGTCGATAGGGAGGTGTGGGAGATGGGGAGATGGGGAGATGGGGAGATGGGGAGATGGGGAGATGGGGAGTCAGTCGGGAGATTAATCCTAGGGTGGGCAGTGCCTACTAACCCGATGGCCAGCACAGGAATCTGTCTGGTGCACTGCCCACCTTAGTCGGGAGATTAATCCTAGGGTGGGCAGTGCCTACTAACGCGATGGCCAGCACAGGAATTTGTCTGGTGAACTGGCCACCGACATCAACTTGACCGATTAATCCTAGGGTGGGCAGTGCCTAGCAACGGAATTGGCTACATGAACTCTGAAAATGCTATTGCATTTACAAATAAATCATGAAACAAAATACTTATTTCTCATAATACCCAAAAATCGTCGTATCTCTTTCCTAATTTTCCCTATTCCCTATTCCCTATTCCCTATTCCCTATTCCCTATTCCCTATTCCATTTTTCAACTTATATCAAAGCAGGAGGTTTTATACTATGGATGTATTAATAATTCAGTCATTTGCTTTTGCTCCTTATCTAGGAACAGCTGGAGAAATTGCTATTAATGCAGCAGTTGCTGGGAAGAAAACAGGATTTTGTTTTATCTATGTCGATAATCCGGATGACGTTCGATTAATTCCCAAGAGCGGTTCTCAGAAGCTTGCAGGAGTAAGTTGGAAACATAAAGTCTACAAACTTCAAAGCATTTTAAACAACTATGGAGTAAGCATTTTACCGGACGAATTTTTGTCAGAAAAAACTCAGTTAACTATTCAAGACTATGCCCAAAAGGCTCCTCATAGCTTGAGCGAGGTCAGAGCCTACAAGTACAACGACGCTGCTCTGGGTTTATCTACAGTCTCTTCCCTGATATCGCGAACACTATCCTGGGATCCCGATCCTGATGAGCATTATCCACTTATACAAGGATATTTGCGTTCTGCAGCAATGGTTTATGAAAAGGCCAGGGCACTTATTCTCAAGTATAACCCACAGAAAATAATTGCTTTTAGTGGACGATATGCTTGCGTTAAAGGGATCTTTGAGGCAGCTAAACACCTTGGTGTTGAATTTCAATACTATGACCGAGGAGCCACCTATGAGCGATACGAACTCTGTCAGAAGTCGCCTTATGATTATGCCTATATGCGCGAACAGCTACAAATCTATTGGCAACAGGCTGGTATGGATAGAGAAGAGTTAGGACATTCCTATTATCAGCGTAAAAGGCAGGGAGAGGGAATTGGATGGACTAGTTTTACGTCTGAGCAACAACAAGGTCTCGTACCTGAGCGAACGGGCAATCATCGTCAGATTGTCTACTACTCTTCTAGTGATGATGAATGGGCTGCACTTGGGGATTTTGTGAAGCATCCAATTTTTAAGAATCAAAGGGAAGCCGTAAAGTCTCTGCTCACTTGGGTATCTAATCGGATGGACTGTTATTTGACGATTCGAGTCCATCCTCACCTTAAGAAAAAGTCATTAGAAAGCCGCAACTGGTGGAAGTCTTTGACGGGAAAAAATGTCCAGGTTATTCCCCCGGATTCCAAGGTTGACTCCTATGCATTAATGGACTGGGCCGATGTGGTGGTTACCTATGGTTCAACAACTGGTGTGGAAGCGGCTTACTGGGGTAAACCCTCTGTACTTCTGGGGGACAGTGCATACTCTGGCCTGGGGTGTGTTTATGAGCCTAGGTCTGAAGCAGAGGTTTACCAATTACTAGAGAAGGATAAGATCGCACCGTTGCCCCAAGAAGCCTGCTTGCCCTTTGGATATTATAGTTTACGTAAGGGCATAACCTATAAGTATTATAATCCCCATAGTTTATTCTCTGGGGACTTTTTGGGCGAGCCACTGAGCCTAGGAACTACGTTGTATAGAAGTAATCTAATCAAAAGCATAGAAACTCCTACGGCAGGATAAGTACTATAGAGTGTGGGGAGGGTGGGGAGGGTGGGAAGATGGGGAGATGGGGAGATGGGGAGATGGGGAGATGGGGAGATGGGGAGATGGGGCAGCAGAGATTAATCTTCGGGTGGGCAGTGCCTAGCAACGCTATGGCGAGCTTCGGAATCGGTCTGGTGCACTGCCCACCGGACATGAAATACATGAACTTAACTATATGAACTTAACCGATTAATCTTTGGTGGGCAGTGCTTACCAAGGGGATTGACAAGCTTCCTGAATCGGTCTGGTGAACTGCCCACCCTACATCAACTACATGAACTTAACCGATTAATCTTTGGTGGGCAGTGCCTACCAACGGGATTGGCAACCAAATCAATCGGTCTGGTGAACTGCCCACCCTACATCAACTACATCAACTACTCCTTTGGTGGGCAGTGCCTAGGAACGGGATTGGCAACCCAATCAATCGGTCTGGTGAACTGCCCACCCTACATCAACTACATCAACTACATCAACTACTCCTGTTCCCTGTTCCCTGTTCCCTGTTCCCTGTTCCCTGTTCCCTGTTCCCTTTTTCTATCAATCCTATGTTCACATCTCAAATACAAACGCTATCGTATGGATTTATTAGTAATTGAGTCATTTGCCTTTACTCCTCGTTTAGGAACTGCTGGAGAAATTGCGATTAATGCAGCAGTTGCTGGGAAGAATACCGGATTTTCGTTTCTCCATGTGGAGAATCCCGATGACATTCGATTCCTTCCCAATAGACGTTTTCAAAAGTTTGGAAAACGGAGTTGGACACATAAAGTCTCGAAAGTGGAAAGCCTTTTAAGAAACTATGGCGTGACCACTTTACCGGACGAATTTTTGTCAGAAAAAACTCGTTTACAGATCCAAGACTATGTCCAAAATGCTCCTGATCGCTTGAGCGAGCTCAAAGCCTACAAATACAAGGACGCTGCTCTGGGTTTAGCTACAGTCTCTTCCCTGATCTGGCAGACGGGATCCTTGCATCCCGATCCTGATGACTATTATCCACTTATACAACGATTGTTGGGATGTTCAGCAAGTGTTTATGAAAAGGCTCGGGCACTTATTCTCAAGTATAACCCCCAGAAAATAATTGCTTTTAATGGACGATTAGCTTCCGTTAAAGGGATATTTGAGGCAGCTAAACAGCTTGATGTTGAGGTTCAATACTATGAAAAGGGAGCGAATTATATGAAATACGAACTGTTTGATCAGCCCCCTCATGATTTTGCCTATATGCGTGAACATATCCAAACCTATTGGCAACAGGCTGGTATCGATAGAGAAGAGTTAGGACATACCTTTTATAAGAATAGAAGGCAGGGAGAGGGAATTGGATCGACTACGTTTACGTCTGAGCAGCAAAAAGGTCTCGTACCTGGGCAAACCGGCAATCATCGTCAGATTGTCTACTACTCTGCTAGTGATGATGAATATGCTGCCATTGGCGACTTGGTCAAGCATCCAATTTTTAAGAATCAAAGGGAAGCCGTAAAGTCTCTGATCAGTTGGATCTCTAATCAGATGGACTGTTATCTGACCATTAGAGTCCATCCTCACCTTAATAAAAAGTCATTAGAAGACCGCAACTGGTGGAATTCTTTGACGGGAAAAAATGTCCAGGTTATTCCCCCGGATTCAAAGGTTGACTCCTATGCATTAATAGACTGGGCTGATGTGGTGGTTACCTATAATTCAACTATTGGTGTGGAAGCCGCTTACTGGGGCAAACCCTCTGTACTTCTGGGGGACAGTAAATACTCTGGGCTGGGGTGTGTTTATCAGCCTAGGTCTGAAGCAGAGGTGTACACATTACTAGAGAACGATTCTCTAGCACCGCTGCCCCAAGAAACCTGCTTGCCCTATGGATATTATAGTTTATCTCGAGGCATCAAATATAACTATTATAATCCCCATAATTCACTCTTTGGCGACTTTGTGGGTCAGGCACTGGACTAATTCAAGTCTGGTTGAATACCCATAATCTAAGGGAGGGTCGGGAGTCGGGAGTCGGGAGCGGTGCGACCCGTGGCGAATTTAATTCGCCTACGGAAAGCGCACTCCCTGGGAGTCGTCAGAAGATTAATCTTCGGGTGGGCAGTGCCTAGCAACGCTATGGCAAGCTTTGGAATCGGTCTGGTACACTGCCCACCCTACATCAACTACATCAACTTAACTACATCAACTTAACCGATTAATCTTTGGTGGGCAGTGCCTAGCCACCTGATGGCCAGCTTCCGAATCGGTCTGGTGCACTGCCCACCCTACATCAACTTAACTACTACTTAATATCATGTCCGGATAATTAGTGATCAAAAACCATCTCCGATTAAACCTTACTCCTTTACTTCTGCCTTCTGCCTTCTGCCTTCTGCCTTCTGCCTTCTGCCTTCTGCCTTCGATTCGGCGCAAGCGTGTAAGTATTCAACCGAACATGATATAAGATGCGTATTCTATTCCTCCATCCCAAGTCTTTCTCCCAATTTTCCCACCTCGCTAAGGCATTAGCCCAAGATGATACTAATCAGGTTGTCTTTGGCACTCAGCGCACAGCAGGGAAATTGCCTAAGGTTTCCAAAGCCATCTACAGCGCTGTGAAGACAGTGGGTGCAAAAACTCACTACTACCTTCACAACCTGGAAAGAGATGTCCATGAGGGTCAAGCAGTCTATCACCTATGTACCCGGCTCAAGTCTGAGGGATTTGTTCCTGATGTGGTTTATGGTCATTCCGGTTGGGGCTCGACGCTATATATCAAAGACGTTTTCCCCCAGGCAAAACTGCTGTGCTACTGGGAGTGGTTTCACCATGCCCATGGCTCAAATTTTGACTTTGATCCCTCTGACCCCCTGACCTCTGACGATGAAACCCGGATTCGGACCAAAAATGCTTCAATGTTAATCAGCTTAGTCAGTTGCGATCGCGGATTGTCTCCCACCTACTATCAGTATCAGCAGTTTCCACGGGAGTTCCACAGCAAAATCACTGTACGTCATGATGGCATTGACACTGAGTTCTTTAAACCCAAGCCTGGAGCGAAATTAGTTCTGCCTCGGATTGACTTAGACCTGTCCGAGGTTGACGAACTAATCACCTATGTCGGACGGGGAATGGAACCTTACCGGGGTTTTCCCCAATTTATGGAAGCGGTGGGGATTCTCCAGCAGCGACGACCAAGGTGTCATGTGGTGGTGGTGGGGGATAATCGGATTGTCTATGGCAAACCTCTACCAGATGGCAAAACCTACAAGGAATTGATGTTGGACAAGGTACCTCTGGATTTAGAGAGAGTCCACTTCACTGGCTTCCTGCCCTACTCAGAATATCTGAAAGTCCTGCAAGCTTCCTCTGTCCATATGTATCTGACCTATCCCTTTGTTTTGTCTTGGTCGATGCTAGAGTCAATGGCTACCGGGTGTTTGGTAGTTGGCTCTAATACTGCTCCGGTGATCGAGGTGATACAAAACAGGGTCAATGGATTATTAGTAGACTTTTTCTCTCCAGAAGACATTACGGATCGGGTGGAGGAAGCTCTGGATAATCCGGACAAGATGGCTCGGATTCGGGAGAATGCCAGGGAAACGATTCTACAGCGCTATGATTTGGCTAAGTTATTGCCTCACCATATCCAGTGGATACAGGAGGATTGAGTTGGGTGCATCTCATATTTGTAAAAAAGAATGTAAGTGTGGGGAGTGTGGGGAGGGTGGGGAGTGTGGGAAGTGTGGGGAGATAGGGAGATGGGGAGATGGGGAGATGGGGAGATGGGGAAGATTTTTATTAAGGGTAATTATCCTAACATGATATAGCGATTTGCAGATAAGTTAATTGTGAAAATGGGGCAAAAAAGATAAAATTGACTTCTTAATTGGCAATAATAAATAACTTAGGTTGGATGCCAACTGCTCTATTCCCTGTTCCCTGTTCCCTGTTCCCTAAAAAACCATAAATATGTACTTAACAAAGTCGCAAACCGCTATATCATTGGTCATTTTCCTTCAGAGGAGAGATAATTGACTCAATTTTTATCAAAAATATCCGGTTTTTTTGTCCTGATATTGACTGTCATAAAATCCTGAAAGCAAAGAGCAATAATGGTTTGGTTTTTTATCAATAAATTTTTGGTAAATTTATTTTATAAGGACTATAATTTACCAAAAATTTATCAACAATTGCCGGGAATTAGATTAAGATATAATCCTAGAGATTACTGCAAAACTATGACTCAAATTAAGGTAAGCTATCAGCTATCAGCTAATGCGCTACTTGAGGTGCTACTTGAGGTGCTATCAGCTGATGCGCTATAGCAATCCTAAATCATTTGTAAAATCACTGGACTTCTTAAAAACTAGCTCCAACTCCGTTCCCTTCTGCCTTCTGCCTTCTGCCTTCTGCCTTAAAGTAAGAGATTAATCTTCGGGTGGGCAGTGCCTACCAACGGGATTGGCAAGCAAAGGTATCTGTCTGATGCACTGCCCACCGACATGAACTTGAACTTAATTTTTTGAAGACAGTTAACCTAATTTAGGTCCAGATTAATCTTCGGGTGGGCAGTGCCTACCAACGGGATTGGCAAGCAAAGGTATCTGTCTGATGCACTGCCCACCCTACATGAACTTGTAACTTGTAACTTGTAACTTAACATGCATGAGATCACCCCGATTAGAAGTGATTAACCGGACTTGATATGACCTATCCCTCCAACGGCGCAAGTAGATTTTTTAATGATCTCACGTTGGGTTCAGTAGCATAATAATAAGTTAAGTAGGTATACTATGAATAGTAAAAATCAAATTCACCTGGTTATGGGAGTTTCGAGTGCTGGCAAGTCTACATATATTGAATCAAGGATGAAAAATGGAGAATGGAACGACATTCCGGTAAGATTTCCTGTTGAATTAAATCACCCATTAAGGGGTTATTTATTAAACCAAAACTGCATAATTCATTACAATTTGTATAGGCCATATAATAACAATGTAGACCATTTGGTTGATGACTTTATGGTAGATCCAGCGTTAGTTAAAATCCTCAACTATCGTGAAAGGATTAGAGCTTATATATTAGTTGCGCCTCGTTCGGAACTTGTTAAGCGGTGTTTATTAAGAACAACCATTGAACCGACCTTTAGGAAAAATCTAACCCACCGATATTCACCAAAAATCATATTGGATCTTTTGTGTCGGCTTAATTTAACGGATTTTTACAAGAAATGGTTTTTGCTCCTCAGACAATATGAGATAACTTTTGAGATTATCAATTCTGCCGATAACTATTTACCAATTTCCTCCATATCAGAAGCTTTGGACTTATTATCCCTAGAGCAACCAACACACTATTCACAACAAGAACTAGACTATATTGTTGACAACAATATGTTTGGTCATCAGAAAATAGAAGTATATCCTAATAAATTCACTCCTGGTCAGGACAGGTCAGCCAATTTAATAGTTTTAGATCAAGACTTGACAGGGAAATCTGTTTTAGATATTGGATGTGCTTATGGGTATTTCTGTTTTGAGGCAGAAAAAAGGAATGCTTCGAGAGTTGTTGGCACAGAAGTAAAGCGTCATCGATTCCGCGGCTGCAATATTTTAAAAGAAATTCTTGGAAAAAGTAGCGTATTTTTGGAGCAAGACATTTTTACTGACCCGTTAAACGAGAAGTTTGATATAGTGCTATTGCTAAATGTAATACATCAGCTGAAGGAACCCATAAAGGCTCTAAGAACGATCTCACAGCTATGCAACGAAAAATTGATTATCGAATTCCCTACCTTATCAGATCAAAGATTCAAGTCTACTATTTCGTCATCTATTATTTCGGGCTTGCAGAATTTGTTAGACCGTGATAGAAGCGATTCCTCACTGCCACTTATAGGGGTCAGTTTAAATTCCACCAAAGACCAAACTTTTTTATTTTCAAAAGAAGCGCTGAAAAGGATACTTGTGGAGCACGATAACCTCTTTAAAGAAATCGAATTTAAACAGTCGAAAATCTCTCCCGAAAGTACGATTGCCATTTGTTATAAATAGTGGGACTAAGGGCGATAATCTGAGACAGAAATAGAGCTATAGCGTTTCTAGGACTCATGAGGTACACAGGATTGTTTCACTCTTGCCTAATCCCTGCTCCCTGCTCCCTGCTCCCTGCTCCCTAAAACCTAGATATTTGTACCTCACAAGTGGCAGAATTGCTCTAATATATATAGAGTCTGCTTTTTAGGTTCGTATTCGTCCCTACTCAATCCGATCAAAGAAACCGTTTCCACAGCAATGCCCCCGTGCTTTGAGAGATGGTGTAGCGCGTTTTGACGATGTCTTCTACAGGAAAGCTCAAAGAAAAGAGTCCAGATTAATCCTAGGGTGGGCAGTGCCTACCAACGGGATTGACAAGCAAAGGAATCTGTCTGGTGCACTGCCCACCATGAACTTGTAATATCATGTCCGGATAATTAGTTATCACAAACCTTATTCGATGAAACCTTACTTCTTTACTTCTGCCTTCTGCCTGCCCCCCTTAATAAGGGGGGTTAGGGGGGATTCCTTCTGCCTTGCTTTTGCGCTTAGTATAAGTATTCAACCGGACATGATATAACTTGTAACTTGTAACTTGTAACGATTAGAAGTGATTAACCGGACTTGATCTGACCTATCCCTCCAACGGCGCAAGTAGATTTTTTAATGATCTCAGGTTGGGTTCAGTAGCATAATAATAAGTTAAGTAGATATACTATGAATAGTAAAAATCCAATTCACCTGGTTATGGGGGTTTCGAGTGCTGGCAAGTCTACATATATTGAATCAAGGATTAAAAATGGAGAATGGAACGACATCCCGTTAATAATGGATGTTGCAGTAACTCACCCCTTGATGGGTGAGTTATTAAACAAAGAGTGCATAATTCATTACAATTTGTATTGGCCCTATAAAAACAATGTAGACCAGATTGGTAATGACTTTCTGGGAGAGCCAGCGTTAGTTAAATTACTAAACTATCCTGAAAGGATTAGAGCTTATATATTAGTTGCGCCTCGTTCGGAAATTGTTAAGCGGTCTTTATTAAGAACAACCATTGAACCGATCTTTAATAAAAATCTAACCCCGCGATATCCAAAACAAAGAATATTCGAGCTTTTGTGTCGGCTTGATTTAACGGATTTTTACAAGAAATGGTTTTTGCTCCTCAGACAATATGAGATAACTTTTGAGATTATCAATTCTGCCGATAACTATTTACCAATTTACTCCATAGAAGAAGCTTTGGACTTATTATGCCTAGAGCAACCAACACACTATTCACAACAAGAACTAGACGATATTGTTGACAACAATATGTTTGGTCATCAGAAAATAGAAGTATATCCTAATAAATTCACTCCTGGTCAGGACAAGTCAGCCAATTTAATAGTTTTAGATCAAGACTTGAAAGGTAAATCTGTTTTAGATATTGGATGTGCTTATGGGTATTTCTGTTTTGAGGCAGAAAAAAGGAATGCTTCGAGAGTTGTTGGCACAGAAGTAAAGCATCATCGATTCCTTGGCTGCAATATTTTAAAAGAAATTCTTGGAAAAAGGAGCGTATTTTTGGAGCAAGACATTTTTACTGACCCGTTAAAGGAGAAGTTTGATATAGTTCTATTGCTAAATGTAATACATCAGCTGAAGGAACCCATAAAGGCTCTAAGAACGATCTCACAGCTATGCAACGAAAAATTGATTATCGAATTCCCTACCTTATCAGATAAAAAATTTAAGTCTACTATTTCGTCATCTATTATTTCGGCCTTGCAGAATTTGTTGGACCGTGATAGAAGCGATTCCTCACTGCCACTTATAGGGGTCAGTTTATATTCCACCAAAGACCAAACTTTTTTATTTTCAAAAGAAGCGCTGAAAAGGATACTTTTGGAGCACGATAACCTCTTTAAAAAACTCGAATTTCAACAGTCAAAAATCTCTCCCGAAAGTACGATTGCCATTTGTTATAAATAGTTGACTCATTGGGAATGGGGAATGGGAAATGGGGAATGGTATAGCACTACGCGCAAGGCAATAGGCAATAGGCATGCTAGCAATAGCTGATTATAATAGCTTTTGCTGCTTTTATAAATGTCCTAACCTTAATGCGTAGTGCTGTACTAAATAAGCCTCCAAGCTATAATTCTGAAATATTATTTTTTGACGAACCCCTGAAAGAAACAAGAAACCTTAAGCCGATTCGCTGATCTGAAAATCAAGCCGATTGGTGGATATCGTCAAACCGTAATTTATCAATGGCAAAGGATTAATAGCAGTTCTTAATTGGGTGAGGTACTTTCGTCCTAGGTTTTAGGAAGTAGGGAGTAGGGAAGAAAGAATATGGAAGAGCTAAGAGGTAAAAAAAACTGTGTATATCATAGTTATGAAAAACGCTGTAAATTTAGGGTAAATTTAGTGGCTAAGGAATTTAATTTACTAAAAAAATATAAAAAATTGCCGGTTATTATATTAAGATCTAATCCTAGAGATTACTGCAAAACTAGGACTAAAATTAAGCTAAGCTATCAGCTATCAGCTATCAGCTATCAGCTAATGCGCTACTTGAGATGCTACTTGAGGTGGGCAGTGCCGACCAACGGGATGGGCAAGCAAAGGTATCTGTCTGATGCACTGCCCACCCTACATGAACTATGGGGAGGGTTGAGGAGGAAACCGTTAAGAGGGTGGGTAGATTAATCGTAGGAGATTAATCGTTTGGTGGGCAGTGCCGACCAACGGGATGGGCAAGCAAAGGTATCTGTCTGATGCACTGCCCACCCTACATGAACTTGAACTTTTAGCGTTTCAATAGATGCACCACCAACGGATACAGAGAAATAACTAGGACTCCATAGCGCAGTTTTCCCGCATGGCTTAAGATATCCACTTTGTCCGTATCTGCGACTTGATACTCCTTTTAGGCTGTTAACTATTTGAGAGATTGATATTTTAGGCGGGTACTCAATTAATGCGTGTACGTGATCAGACTCTCCGTTGAACTCCCTAATTTCAAATCCCATCTTTTCAGCCACCTCCTTGAACGAGTCTTCAATGGTCTTGAGGCTTGTTAAGGTCAGGATCTTTTGACGGTATTTAATGACACACACTAAGTGTATTTGCGTTCTTTGTAACGCTGTGTTGTTCTTTCCGGAAAGTCATTGTCAAATCTTGTATGCTACTATATAATCAGAGTACAGACCTACTTTGAGCATTGCATTGAAAGCTAGATATCAGTATCGTTTTTATCCAACAAACCAACAAAAACAGGACTTAGCTAGATTATTTGGTTGTGTTCGCGTGGTTTGGAACGATGCTTTAGCTATTTGTAAGCAATCTAAGAAAGTATTAAAATCTGGAGATTTACAAAAGTTAGTCATTACTCAGGCAAAAAAGACTGAATAAAGGCAATGGTTATCTGAAGTTTCTGTTGTTCCTTTGCAGCAGTCTGTTGCTGATTTAGGAGTTGCCTTTAAAAACTTTTTTGATTCCTGTAAAGGCAAACGAAAAGGCCGCAAGGTTAAGTCTCCACGATTCAAGAAACGTTCTAATAAGCAATCGGCACGGTTAACCCGTAGGGGTTTCTCTATTCAAGGTGATGGGGTTTACCTAGCAAAAATTGGAGTGGTCAAACCGATATGGTCTAGAGCACTACCTTTGACCAAAGGTCACGCTACGCGAACAGACCCAAGCTCTGTTACTATAATCAAAGATTGCAGTAATAGTTACTTTTTGAGCTTTGTAGTAGACATTGAACCTGTTAAAGTTCATGCTAAGAACCAAAGCATTGGAATCGATCTAGGTATCAAAACTTTCGCGCTTATTGAGTGACGGGATTCATGCCAAAAGCCCTGATTATTCAAAGCTAGATCGAAAGTTACGCAAAACTCAACGAAAATTTGCCAAGCAACCCAAGGGGTCTAACCGGAGAGAGCAAACTCGCATTAAAATCGCAAAACTAAACAATAAAATTACCAACAAAAGAAAAGACTTTCTACATAAACTATCAACCAAGATCGTTAGCGACAACCAAGTAATTGTCTTGGAAGACTTGAATGTATCGGGAATGGTCAAAAACCGTAAACTGGCACGAGCTATCAGTCAGCAAGGTTGGTCAGAGTTTAGAGCTCTTTGTGATGCGAAATCAGATAAGTACGGCAGAGATTTTCGAGTTATAAACCGTTGGGAGCCTACTAGTCAAGTCTGTTCAGATTGTGGCTTTAAATGGGGCAAGCTCGATTTATCTGTACGCTCAATACTCTGTGTTAATTGTGGAACCGAACAAGACAGAGACGAGAACGCTGCCAAGAATATAGAAAAAGTCGGCATGGGGCATCGGCACGACTTAAAACGGACAAGGAGGGGTGGTAAGACTGCTGAGACCGTAGGTCACGCTACGCGAACGGTAGCGCACCCCGACGATCTGTCAAGAATCACCGCTCTTCCAGGGCGGTGAGTATGTCAATACAATCGCATCATCCTAGACACCTTCCGCCAATCACCGTTTCCCCTACTCTGCTTTGACCTTCCTCAAGAAGAGTATCTGACCCAATTGGAGCAACGGATTAATCACCTATGCTCCCAAGTCAAAGTATCCATATCCCTCTCTATCCCAGCCGCCCAGAGATTCTATGAAACTAGGTTAGTGAATCAGAACGATATGGTTTCTTTGCCGCCACAAAATTCCAATCGAGATCATGACCACAGCAAGGACACTGAGCTGCTGGCTACCGCTGCAGAACTTTACCGGAATTTGATCCAAGCAGCAGGATTGACACTGGAGGAAACAGAGAAAGCAGTGGTGCAAACCTCTGGTTACACTGTCCCTTTAGAAGAAAGTATTACTGCTTGTCAGGAGGTGATTAAATCCCAGCCCGACAACCCTCATGCCTATTTCATGCTGGGTAATGCTCAGGGTCAGCAAGATGACATTGATGGTGCGATCGCTAGCTATGCAAAAGCCTTTGAGTTAGCTCCGGACAATTATTACTTCTACCGACATTTATCGACCCTGCTCTACCAGCAAGAGCGGTTGGATGAGGCAATCACTGTTTCTCAGCAAGCCCTTCAGTCACAGCCTGAAAATCCCTTGATTTATAGTACTCTTGGCCAAATCCAGCTTCAGAAGGGAAATCAAGCAGAAGGGATGGCTAACTGCCAAAAAGCTGCTGAACTAGCTGAGGGGGTGACAATTCCCCTGCAAGCTTTGTGTTTTTAGAGTTTCAGTTGGTAAGCCTTTGAGAAGATCGAGCCAGGGATGGTCATCCCAATTGAACTTGACCAACGAAAAAATTAGGTTTCAAGACAAGACCATCCCAAATAGGGGCGTTATTCAACCTGTCAATCGACCCAATCTTTTTTGGGATAGCATGGCTCAAAAGCTTACCCCAAGCAATTTTTAGCCTGGTTGTCACCCCCTCAGCAATTTATGACCTATCTTTTTTTACCATAATTCGCTCAATTTAATATATATCAAGGGTTACAGGGCGCTTGTCACCCCTTCAGCTGTATACTACATAAGCAAATTCAATTATCATGATTATTCTGCCTGCTTATTGAGAATGAACTCAATAGCAAAAGCTGAATGCCAGCATCCTTGTTATAAATCTTTTTGTAGTACGTCCTTCGGACGTAATGTCGGTTTGCAACTTTCTTACTTATTTTTCTCCAGACATGACCATTTCCCAACTGACTGGAGTTCCCTTCTTCACATCAGCTTTCACGGATTTCCCCAAGAGAATATCATAATATTTAGTAGGCAATCCGCACCCCGGTCTAATTGCTCTCAAATTCTTTGGGGTTAAGATATCTCCGGCTTGCATATCCTCAGCAATATCAAGACTCACATCACTAACTGTCTTCCTAAAATAAAGGCTTCAGCTGCTTCAACGCCTACGCTGGCTCCCCGCCAACGGGCTAAATGTTCAACGGCTTGTAATGAACGGGGATGAGGCCAGGGACGCATTTCAGACTGATAGGCTTCCAGGGCTTTGAGCTTGAAGTTGAGGGTTTCAGTTACATCTACAAACCAGTTGGGTGCAAAGATGGGGGCAGAGCCAGGGGGTTGCCATTCGGTACTGGAAGGTATTTCAAAAAATAGGAGTGATTTGACTGGATGTCCAGGGACAGGACGACAGGCGGTAATCACGGCTTCATGAATGCGGCGGTGATCAATGTTGACATCACCGCTATGGTGGGTGTAAACGATCTCGGGCTGATGTTGGTCAATGCCTTGTTCAACCACCTTAATCACATCCAACAGTTCACAACCATCCATACGATTATCGGGAAAATTATCGAGCGTGACAGAGGCTGCGCCTAAAATGTCACTGGCCTTATGAGCAGCCACAGCTAATCCCGAAAGTTGAGATTTCCATTGTGAGCGATCGCGATTGGAGGCTCGGCTTGTAGCACCTTCGGCTAGGATTAGGATATGAACAGTATTACCTTGTTGAACGTGTTGGGCTATGGTACCACCACAGCCCAATATCTCATCATCAGGATGCGCGGCGATCACGAGAACTGTATTCATCAATGCGACTCAAATCTTTAGCAACAGTTTCAATTAACTCATCCGATGGATTCACACAATCAATCTGCGAAACTACCATCACTAGCCGACGAATGTCCACATCATAGTGGCTCAAGACCCGCTTAAAACGGGGTAGATGCCCGGAGTGAAACTTCGACATACCAATTACTACATCCATCGATGGCAAGCCTTGGGGATAGGGCATTAAGGGCTCAATATAGCGAGCAGCAGCCTCAAACAACACAAACGGGTCAACCGGGCACTCGTAACCTGCCTGGTTGAGCAAATAGGCTAGGACTTCGGTTTGGGCGTTCCCTGCACTTCTACCCATACCCAGCAACGTGCCATCGACATAGGTGGCTCCAGCATCTACCGCTGCTAAACAGTTGGCATTGGCTAAGTCTAAGTTGTTATGCCCGTGAAAACCGACTGCAACATCGGAGCAATCGCGCACAACCCTAATATACTCTGCCACCTGGTTGGGCAACATACAACCCGCCGAATCTACCACGTACAGCATGTCCATCCCCCAGGTTTGTACCGAGTTAATGATGGGACCAAATTCTTCGGGAGACACTGCATAGCTCTTCATGAAATTGAGACTGACCTGCATTCCTAAGTCTTTGGCCAAAGCCACAAAAGGTTGGGCTTTTCCAATGTTGCCCACGTCGTTACCAATACGAATAAAGTCCATCCCCAACGCTTGAGCCTGACGAATGTGGTCGGCTGACCCAATACCAGGAATAAAAAAAGCACCAAACTGAGCTTTATGTAAGGCTGTAGTCGCTGCCTTAAGATAATCCTCGTCCGATTCAAAGGCTACGCCATAGCGCAATGACGAAGCTCCCAAACCTAAGCCATGGCCTACTTCTATCATCTTGATGCCAGCCGCTTCTAGGTGTTGGCAAATTTTGCGGGTATCGCGAGCTGAAAACTGAAAATTGGTAGCGTAGCTGCCATCCCGCAGAGTGCAGTCTACTAGATTAACTGATCGTTTTGAAGTCATCATTAATTATACAGCTCTAGCTTAAAGTCCTAACAATTTTGCTGCTGTGCGTCCCATAATTTGATCAATGTCATTGTCTGTAAAATGATGCCGTTTAAAGAAATCGAAATGACTACTAATTGCTTGGTCAAGAGGGATGAACGGAGCATCGGAACCGAACATGCAGCGGTGGGCACCCAAACTCTTCATGACAAAGGCAAAATCAGTTTCAACAGTGCTACCAATCCAGTAGGGCAAAGAGAAAGAAGTTTCAAAGTAAATTTGAGGATACATTTCAGCAATCAGAAATGCTTCTAAAACCTTGGCTCCACCACCATGAATCATAACAATCGGACACTGGATGCGCTCAGCAAGATGCACCACTAGAGGTAAACTGTAATACTTAAAAATCTTTTTGCTGCCATAGGCAGAACATACACAGACAAACAGACCTAGTTTTTCAGCCTGTTGGCAAATATCAGCAATTTGAGCGAAATGAGTGGATTCGATCTCTTGAAGATAAGGGTGGAATGTGATCGAAGAAAATCCACTCTTAGCTGCGTTCACTAATACATCTTGACAAGAAGGATCTCGAAAGTCGATTAAACAAGAAAATGATAGTTTGCGAGATTGCTTAAGCTCTATAAACTTTTGAATGTTATTAAAATCATTGAGCGGATTACTATCAAATAAGCACACCATACTATGATGAATATGATGCTGCTCAAATTCCGATATAATTCTAGTACTAAATACTTCTAAGGAATTGAAGGAAACATTAAATAGATCTGCTTCCTTGGGCGTGAAAACCGGATGAATACAAATGTCGATATATGTCATGGGTGTTTTTTCAAAATCAACATAAACTCTCGTTGTGGGATCGAGTGATAGCCATGCCGCATGATCACATGACGTGTAAGGCTCAAGGCAAAATCCAACATTTCTGATGGATTGTAATAGTAAACGAAATCTTATTTGGGATAATTGTCATCCATTCGAGTACTCAGCATATCTACCACCAATCCATCTCGACAGAGTGAAAATGCCGTCGTTACTATTGCCTTGGCATATGTAATATTTTCAAATTCTTGGAATCGAAAATTAAGTAATCCAAATCAGGTAACAATATCCCAATTGGCACTAGAAGGTTTGTCCAATAGAATATTGACAACCGAGAAATTGCAACTAGGAAATTTATGCTGGCACTGTCGAATTAAATCTGGATTGATGTCAAACCCAGTGTAGCTACTCAAAGATAATTGAGCCTGATGGATCATATAGTCGTAAAAATCGGCTAGACCACATCTCACGTCTAAAACAGATTTATGCTTAAATTTGAGGGAGTCACAAGCCGTCGCAAATCGAAGATCTTGGCTTTGTAGAGAATCCCAACCCAAAGTTCTTGGATCGCAACCGAATTTTTCTAAGCGCTGTGAGTATCGATCAATTAATTTTTGCTCAACTTGCTGAAGAGTCTCTTGATTAATCATTGATACTCCAGGGTAATTGCATGAACAACTTTTTCTCGCAGGTTTTGGAGCGCATTACTATTGTTTGCAGTAAGAATACCAAACCCATGTCTACCTGCACCGGATTGGGGCGGTAACAAGACATCACCCGGTTTAATCCGCAGTTGTAAATGCAAAACCCCAGGAATATTTTCAGCTTCCTCTATACCCGAAATGGCTTTAACTGTGCCGCTTTCGAAGACAAAAAATGTTAGCATTGCCGCTTGTTTATTTAACTGGGAGTGAACCTCATAGGGTTCACCCAAGGCGTTGGCGATTAGTAACTCTGAAATATTCACGCCACTAATTTCGGGAATGATTTTCCCAGACGTTAAAACGCCTCCTCCCCGATTGGCGGTTTCTAGCAAGAAACAACGTCCTTTTTCATCCACGATATATTCAGAGTGGGTGGCACCGTTAGTAATTCCTAAGGCTTCAACAACCTTGTTATTGGTTTTAAGGACATGATTGGTCATTTCTTCGCTAATGGCGGCAGGGTATAGTACCTCAGTAATGATAGGTTTCTCGCCGGGAGTGACTTGCTTGGAAGCAATGCCCAGATTATGGTGTTGTCCGGTTTGATCCACGCAACCATCAACCGTGATGTGT
The DNA here is from genome assembly GCF_010692445.1 of Moorena sp. SIO3E8. Lineage (NCBI taxonomy): Bacteria > Bacillati > Cyanobacteriota > Cyanophyceae > Coleofasciculales > Coleofasciculaceae > Moorena > Moorena sp. SIO3E8. Next base: position 27,660 of record NZ_JAAHHM010000012.1, read on the forward strand.
ATCCCTTCAATGTAGGCTTCGACCAAGATCTCCCGGGAATGGGCATTCATCAAGGCATCAAGGTAAGCTGCTTCCAGTTGTTCGGCTCGATCAAGTTTGTGAACCCCAAAGCTTCCCCGGTTATCTGTAGGTTTAATGATTAGTGGAAAGCCGATCAAATCCGCTGCCAAGTTGACATCGTCCATCGTACGGCAGGGTACGAAGCGAGGTTGCAAGATGTGGTGTTCGCGACAGCGTTCACGCATCCATCGTTTGTTAGTGGTCACTTGAGCCGCTGCCATTCCAGCATGGGGCAACCCTAAACTTGCACTGATAAAGGTAGCTGCATAGTGGGAGTAGTCACATTCATCAGCGGTGACGCCCTGGATCTGATGTTTCTTAGCGATGGCCAGGGCTTGATTGAGATCGCGGGGCTGCAAGATTGCTGTTTCATCTGCTAGAGCTAACCCGACAGCATTTGGATTGGGATCGGTAGCAAGAACAGTATGCCCCTGATGCTTAGCGGTTTCGATCAAGGGTACTTGCTCCCACGTCGCCCCAATAATCATCAACTTTTTACTCTGCCTCACGCGCCAACCTCATCTTGTAGACTTAACATTGACCATTTAATCAGACTATCTTGCCCAATTTCGGTTTTAGCAGTTGCTCCCATTAACAGTGGTTTATACTCAATAGAAATGCCCATTTGACTAGATCGCACAAAGTTTATATTTTTATCGGTTAAGAGGCTACCTGCTGGAATGGAAGCTTTCGAGACCGCCTTTAGCTCAACATTTCTGCGATAGGTGAGCTCTTCGGGCAAAAGACTAAGCCGGGTACCAGTGCCCAGTCCTGCCTCAATGTCTCGAATCGACTGCACCATGGTTTTGAATTCTGGAAAGGTAACCGCAAAGCGATGATCAGGACCTTCTGAGTTGCGGTCTAGTGTAACATGTTTTTCTAGGACACAAGCACCAAGAGCGATCGCCGCCAAGGGCATGTGAATCCCCAAGGTATGATCAGAATAGCCCGTAGGCAACTGGGTCATGGCTGCCAGCGTTTGAATGAATCGTAAATTAGCATCTGTGGGTAACGCTGGATACTTAGAAACGCAGTGCAACAAAACAATCGAGCGATTGCCGAGGTCTTCGCACAAGCGCACCACCCGTGCCATATCGCCATACTCACAGTAGCCAATCGATATAATTAAAGGTTTACCTGTTTTTGCCGCTTTAGCCACCACTGCTAAATTGCCCTGGGCTTGTGGTGAGGCAATCTTATAGGCTGGGACACCCACAGCTTCGAGCAAGTCGATGGCTCTTGGGTAAGTGGGGGAAGATAAAAAATCAACGCCTAAGGTTTTGGCATGGTCAGCAAGTTTTGGATACCAAGATTCATCAAGTTCAATTTGCCGAAACCATTCCCGAAACTCAGAGGATTCGAGTTTTTCAAGGTACAAATCATCAAACTGAATGGATTGAAACTTAACGGCATCTGCCCCTGCTTCTGCGGCTAAGGACATCATATCGAGGGCTTGCTGAAGGTTTTGGTTATGGTTACTACCAATCTCGGCAATGATATAAGTTGGATGCCCGATACCAATGGGGTGATCACCAATGTAAAACGGTTCAATCATGGAATTTGAAAATCATTTTAATTAGAAATTACCCTGGAAATTCTTTTTCAGAGGTCGGGGGTTTCATCGTAAAAAACCACAAGTTTCTTCATGACTTAAGTTTTAGATTAACGACTGAATCGCTTTAGCAATCCGAGTTGCCCCTTTACCATCGATTAGGTTACTACTAGCCTTGCCCAATACCGCCCGCTGATTGGGATTTACCAATAACTGTTGCAGCACTTGGTGCAACTTATCTAACCAATTGGGTTGACTGGCCCAACCGATGTTTACTATACACCCTCGCTGTTCTAAAGCGGTCAAATTGGGAATTTGGTCTGCACCTACGCAAAAGGCAATGGTAGGAGTGCCACAGCGAGCTAGTTCATAGAGGGTTTGGCCCCCCGCACTAATTGCCAAATCTGCCTTGACCATGAGCGATCGCATATCCTTAGGACTGTGCTGGATTCGGAGGTTAGCCGCCAAGGGACGATCACCCGCAGTGCCAAAATGTCCAAGGACAAAATCTATTGTGACATTAGCTAGTAACGAAGTGGCATGGTGATCCAAAAACTTAATTAATGGGTCAAAGATACCCAGTAAATCTGACCCACCAATGCTGACAAAGAGCGATCGCACCAGGGTGTCATAGTCGCGGGGCACATGGGGCCAAAACTCAGGACGTACCACCTGATAGGCCACATCTAACAATAGGTGTGTATCGGGTCCCACGTCGTAGGTGAGGCTGGGAGCAGCGGGCGAGCCGTTGATTACCACATCCACAGGTAAAGCACGGTTAGCTTGATCGTCAAAGCAAATGATGAGTAAACCTTGATTTTGGAGCAATCGCAATGCCGCTTCATCGAAGCGATAGCTATCAATTACCAATGCCGATGCTCCTATTGATTGGGCGGCTTGTAACACTCCTAACGGAGTAGCCTCACAAACGTGTACCTCTTGCCTCCGGTTGGAGAGAAAATCCTTTAGCCCTGAGGCTGGGTCAATCAAGAACATCACTGTAAATCCTAAGGATTTGCAGGCTTCAGCCAAGCCAATCCCCCGTGTGGCATGACCCAACCCAACCGTGGTGCCGCCATCAACATGGATGGCGAGTTTAGCAGATGTTTGGCTCATGGTTTTACATCCCTCGACCAACCACTAAGTAAGCAACCAAATCAACCTCCTTACTGATGATGTTTTTTTACTATTTTTAATATATATACTTCTCCATTGAGTTCAAAAAAAGCTGGATAGCGTTCGTTATCTACAACTCGCAAAAGGTTAAACTGTTCTTTTATTGTTCGTTCTGGATCTAAACGACTATCCTTTGGCTTTCGACGAGGATAGTAGGTTGAGTCTCCAGATTGCTCTTTCCCTATCTCTATAATTTCTGGATATCGCTGGACAAACTTTAAGCACATTTCAATTGATTTTTCGGCTTGAGTTTTACGCAATTCATCAACAAGTTCATTTCCCTGAAACTTTAAAAGGGATTGAAGATAAATTTTACCACTATCTACACTTTCTTCAGCTTCAAATAACGTAATTGGAATCTCATTATTCCCTTCTAAGATTTGCCAAGTGAGAGGCGACCAACCCTTTCCTTGAGGTAAAGCACTTTCGTGAACAATCAAATTTTTTGAATTTCTCTTCAAAACTTCTGATGACAAAATTTGTCCGCATCCTAAACAAAAAACTAAGTCTCCTTGTGGAATCTCTTTCGCTTGATAAATCCACTTAACTACATGTTGTTTTTCCTTTAGCTTTTTAACTAGATAAGGAATATAGTTATTAATCCAACTATTGCTATCCGATAAAATTGTAATCGTTAAGCATTGCATTATTTTTTTTTCAAAAGTATCTTTATAACTTTGAATTTATCCTCTGCATCAACTAAATTTTGGCTACTTTGGTGGAGTTGCCAACGTTGTTTTTTGGATAAGCAAATTTGAGCGACTGATTCTGCTATTTGTTCTGGAAAAACTTGGTCGTGCCATCCTAAACTTACAGCAGCACATAGTTCGTCCAATTTATGAGCGATTGCTCTCTGATTGTCAGCCACAATTATAATTAAACTAGGTAGTCCCATAAAAGTCAACTCCCAAAAAGTACTTCCCCCAGCTGCGATCGCAATATCTGCCCAAGCCATCAACTCCGGCATATTCGTCACATTATACTTGAGCGTAATTGCTGCCCCCGAATCATGCACTGCTGCGTGTAACTGCTCATAATGAGGATTACTCCCCCCAACCACTACCACTGCTTCGAGTCCTTCAACCTTGACCTGCTGTAATGCCTGAATCACCTTCAGGGTCACATTATCGGGGTCTGCTCCCCCCAAGGTAACCAGCACCTTCCGTGCCACTGTCGGGATCTGCCGCTGCCAGCCTTGCCAAGGCCAGAATTCCTTCCTGAGGAGTGTATATTGGGTACCCAACAGCAGCTGGGTGTAGGATTCCCGTTTAGGATACAGTCCCTCATGGGCATACACATTCTGATTCAACACTAGGTCAGCCCAGTAGTGAGCTGCATGGCCATAGTCATCAATAAACAACAGCCGTAACCCGGCTTTTTTAATTACTCGCTGATAGTCAGCTCCGAAGTGATAGCCATCCACCACCACCCAAGTTGCCCCCAATGCTTTGGCCTGGGCAATGGTTTGCTCAGCATCCTCCGCAGTGCCCGACGGAACGCATAAGTGGCCTACTTGGATGCCTTCCGCCTGTAACCGGGTCTCCAGTGCCGGTGCTGCGTTCCCCATCAACAAGGTCACGTGCCCCCCTTCCTCCAGCCATGCCTGAGCCAGAGCCAGGCAGCGCATGACATGCCCAGTGCCAATTTTTGGGGAAGCGTCAGCTCGGATTACTAGCTTCATTGATCAACAGTTTTTTTCAAGCAGGAACCAAGTTGTATCATCTTGTGGAAACTGATTATCCCGATGATAGACAAATCCATAATCCAAGAGCCTCAAGTCATCAAATTGATCCATAAGTTCTCCGGCAAAGTCACGCTTAAATAGTTTACCTTGATGACCACGATAGTTCAGTTCTACAGGTGTAGGGTTGTAGTACTCTGAAATACAGATATAACGATTACTTGATTCATATAATAATCTGTACACCTGAGCCAACTTATCTGGATTGATATGAATCAAAACTCCCTTGATTAAGACGAAATCGTATTTTTGAGTTGGCCAAAAATCAAGAATATACTGGGCGTATGTATGTATATTTTTGTAATATTTAAACAGCTTTATTCTTGATTTCAATAGCCGAAAAATTTGCTTTGGTAAGAAGTTGCTTAATGGCTTGCAAATTCAAACCAATATTGGAACCAAACTCAATAACAGAGTCAACACAACGAGTGTGACTCAGAACTTTATAAAACAAGACAATATTGCGGGCAATTGAAATATCCGATTGATTTCGGGTAATATATTCATATCCAAATTACCCTGCCCAGAAGGCTTCCTGTTCGGTTATAAAATTATCCACAAATCCTCCATAGTTTGAATTACTCACCGTACTGCTTTTGTTCAATGTGAGCATTAAGCTCAGACCAGTCAGGATGCTGACTGACCAGGTCTAAACAATATTCTAATGTAAACTCTGGTTGCTGAGAATAGAGCGCTTCCAGCATCCGCCGAATTAACTCAAAGTCCTCCGCCGTATCCACCGTCCATCGATGATTACTATTATCCTCAACATAGGTTACATGACCTAAACGGTATCGTTCCGGCTGCCTATGAATAAACGGGGTGACATGCTCTCGATCTGGTTGCGCACTCGCTTCATGGAATGCTTCATCGAGGGCAGCAAAGGAAAACACTTCTGTATCCATACCGCGAGGATAGGTTCGCTGCAAAGAGTTAGAAACATAGTCATATTCACCTTGATGGTCAAGATAAAACTGAATAACTTGGTCAATAACCTGAGGATCTATCAAAGGACAATCTGACGTTACCCGCACAACAACATCTGCTTGATGCTCTACAGCAGCACCATAATATCTGGCCAGGACATCCTCTTCAGAACCACGGAAATAGGGAATAGAAATACTATTGCATAATTCAACAATCGGTTCATCAGTTTGATTGATTGTCGTTGCAATTACAATTTCATCGGCGAGCTTAACCCGTCGTAGTCTTTCAATTTGATAGTCCAGTAAAGGTTTACCCAATACCTGTTTAAGGACTTTACCAGGTAGGCGGGTCGAAGTCATTCTAGCCTGGACTATTATTACTAGTTTCACTTAATAGTTTTACTCTTCATAAACGCTGATACTTTACAAAGTATTACACCCGTTTTATATTAAGATTTTGCTCAAAGAAGTAACAATCCTGTCTTGCTCTTGTTCAGTTAATCCATAATGTAGGGGAATACTGATTGCTTCTTGGTAATACTTCTCTGCTTCAGGAAAATCACCCCAACCAAAACCTAACTCTTGATAATAGGGCTGCGTATGCACCGGAATATAGTGCAAATTAACACCAATTCCCAAACTACGAAGTTCCTCAAATACCTGACGATGAGTCTTATTAATCTTATCCAAATTTAGCCGAATCACATATAAATGCCAACTTGAATTTGTATCAGGATGTTGCCAAGGTAGAGTTAAAGGCAAGTCTGACAACAACTGATTGTATCGCTCAGCTAAAAACCTGCGCCGCTCAACAAACTCCTCTAAGCGCTGCATTTGACTAACACCCAAAGCAGCTTGAATATCAGTAATGCGGTAGTTAAAGCCCAATTCTAACTGCTGATAATACCAAGGACCATCAGATTCCCCTTTCATCAACTCCGGCTTGGGGGTAATACCATGAGTGCGTAGTCGGATCAGTTTTTCGTATAGATCTGCTTGATTCGTTAGCACCATACCACCCTCACCAGTGGTGATAATCTTGACTGGATGAAAGCTAAACACGACTAGATCAGAAAACTGACCTAAGCCAACCGGCTGTCCTTGATATCGTCCACCAATAGCGTGGGAAGCATCTTCAAGTACCCTGAAACCATACTTTTGAGCTAATGCTGCAATCGAGTTCATCTCACAGGACTGACCAGCAAAATGAACTGGAATTACTAATTTTGGCAAACAGCCTTGTTCCTGTGCCCAAATTAATTTGCGCTCTAACTCCTCTACGCTGAGGTTATAAGTTCTAGGGTCAATATCAACAAAATCAACCCTTGCCCCGCAATATCGTCCACAATTTGCAGATGCCACAAACGTATTGGGGGAGGTCCACAGTGTATCCCCGTTGCCCAACCCAACAGCTAAGCAAGCAATGTGCAAAGCCGCCGTAGCACTAGACACAGCTACACCATAGGTCGCCCCGCAATAATCCGCCACAGACTGCTCAAATTTAGCGATCGCTGGTCCCTGAGTCAGCCAATCGGATTGCAAAACCTCAACTACCGCATCAATATCCTGTTGACTAATAGTTTGACGACCGTAGGGAATATATGGATTTTTCATTTGAGATGTCAATATAGGATTGATGGGAACAGGGAGTAGGGAGTAGGGAGTAGGGAGTAGGGAGCAGGGAGCAGGGAACAGGGAGCAGGGAGCAGGGAGTAGGGAGCAGGGAGCAGGGAGTAGTAGAAAAACGGGCGTTGCTGAATAATCGAATGATTTTAATACAGTTGTGGTATGGGCATCTTGCGTGGAACTGGCATCTTGCCAGTTTCAATATATTTCCGAGCGGGCAGGATGCCCACTCTACTCTTATTCATTCAAGGATTCAGCAACGCCGAAAAACGAGGTTTATGTTAAGCTGTTCGCGTAGTTTGAGCCTTTGGCTGACGGTTGACGGCTGATAAGCGCGTTTGTATTTGAGATGTAAATCTAGGAAGTCTATTTTTATTGGAAAATAAAACTCCAGATCTTTTGCCCCTCTTGCCTCTTGGCTTTTGCCTTTTGCCTTTGACAGCAACTCATGTTTTTACAACCCAGATACAAACGCTATAGCGTTTATTATAGCTATGAGGTACACAGGATTTTTTCCCGATTCCCGATTCCCGATTCCCGATTCCCGATTCCCGATTCCCGATTCCCGATTCCCGATTCCCTGTTCCCTGTTCCCTGTTCCCTGTTCCCTAAAACAATCTACCTCACCCAATTGAAAACCGTTATCATCCATAGATTTAAACCCTAAAGCTTGAATCTACATGTTCCACAATCAACTCCCGGATTTCTTCAATACTTAAAAACCGATCATTACTACCAGAGTTGTAGCTAAATCCGGGCTCGACTCGCGTGGCTCCAGTCCTCTCACAATACTCTTCAATACTGTACTTTGCCTTAGTAGGCAAAATAGCATAGTAAGAACCAAGGTCAACAGTAGTAAAGGAATCAGAGGTGGTAATCATTTCCTCATGAATTTTCTCCCCTGGTCGAATTCCCACCACAGGATGATCGCACTCAGGACCAATGGCTTTCGCTAAATCTGTAATGTTATAGGAAGGAATACGGGGTACAAAAATTTCTCCTCCCTGGCCATGTTCCATTGTCCAGAGTACCATTTTTACCCCTTCTGCCAAAGAGATATTGAAGCGAGTCATCCGAGGATCGGTGATGGGCAATACACGGTCATGACGCTTATTCAGAAAAAAGGGAATCACCGATCCCCTAGACCCCATCACATTACCATAGCGGACAACGCTAAACGACAAATCCCTTCCACCCCTAATATTGTTAGCTGCAATAAATAGCTTATCGGAGCAAAGCTTCGTTGCCCCATAAAGATTGATGGGAGCAGCAGCTTTATCCGTTGAGAGGGCAATAACCCGTTTAACTCCAGTATCCAAGGCAGCTTGAATCACATTTTCCGCACCCAACACATTGGTACGAATACATTCCATTGGATTATATTCTGCTGTAGGTACTTGCTTAAGAGCAGCAGCATGAACAATACTATCTACTCCCTCGCAAGCACGGGCTAGACGTTGTCCATCTCGCACATCACCAATAAAATAACGAATTCCCGGATATTGATTAGGGGAAAACTTTTGAGCCATTTCAAACTGCTTTAGCTCATCACGGGAGTAAATTACTAAACGCTTGATATTGGGAAAGCGTTGCAAGATAGTTTCTACAAACTTTTTTCCAAAGGAACCAGTTCCACCGGTGAGTAAAATGGAACTATCTTGATTAATTAACATCAAAAAATCGGGTAGTACTGTATAGTAAGCTAAAACGCCTTTAAAATGCGTTTTAGCAAAGCAATAGGCAATAGGTATGCAACGGGGTCTTGGGGGAAACCACCATGAGGGACTCCATCAAGGCAAGGATTATAGAGGTTTTCAATTAGGTAAGGTACACATTTTTGGGTTTTAGGGAGCAGGTAGCAGTAAAGTCAGAAGATGTAAGAGGGAAAAAATTATGTGTACCTGATTAGGCTAAAAACCGCTATACAGTTTTTGACCTTACCAAAAATCCCTAGATACTTGATTAATTCTTGCCTTTTGCCTGTTGCCTCTTGCCTTTCCCTAAGCGATGCAGCACGCACGGTCTTGGGGAGCCAGCGCGGTCTTGGGGCTTCCCCCCATGAGCGACTGGCGTGGTTTTCCCCACTCGCGCTTTGCATCAAGACAGGGAAAAAATCCTCTGTACCTCATTACTATCAGAAACGCTATAAATTTTCTGGCTCTCCCAGTGTGGCTATCATCAATTAAGGAAGTCTTTTTTTTAAGACTTTTGCAGGCACTCCACCAGCCACTGAATAAGGAGGAATATTTTTTGTTGCGACTGTATTAGCACCAATTACACAACCACTACCAATAGTTATACCTTCCGTAACAACGACATTAATCCCTAACCAACAATTATCACTAATCACAATTGGATTTGAGTAATTCTTGCCGTGGTCTTCCAAGTATTTTTGATCTTGTTCGTTAATTGTTAATTCTGGGACATAATCATACATATGCCTTCCAGAAGAAATGAAAACATTTGCAGCGCAACAAACTGAATTACCAATCGCTACATCTCCTTTAACCTCAGACCTGGTATGTATCCTAGTGCCATTACCTATAGTAATTGAAGAACCTGGGTGGGTTTGTATATGACAACGGGTGCATCTCATATTTGTAAAAAAAAGGGGAGTGTGGGGCGGGGGCGCGGGGAGTGTGGAGAGTGTGGGAATTTTTGCCTAATTGCATGCATTGAGATGCACCCGGGGAACCCGGCCTTGGGTCGCACCTGTGGAATAGGCATCTTGCCTGTCCCTTGATCTTTTGGAGCGGGCAGGATGCCCACTCTACTTCTATTCATTCTTTGATTCAGCAACGCCTTCTCACTTGGCAGTTATGGTTGGCTCGCGAATGTGTTGGTGATCGCCCTCTTCGGAGGCAGAAGCCTCTGGCAGTTTCCTCTCTTTCTCCCGAACGGGTTGCTCAATCTTTCGGTAGCATTTTAACCATTATTGGCACTCCTTCCCAGCCCCCCAAACTCCGAGGAAAGTCCCCAGGTTGGCCACTTGATACCCCTCGCACTCCAAGAAAACGATATCCTACCGTTAAGAAAGGTCGAGGACGCTTTCATTCACAGTCGAAATATCGTAAATCTTCGGCTTAAATCCTTCTTATTTTCCTTTTCTTTATCCTCAACGACTCGTTGAGTTCTTCGTGCATTAGTCTAAACTCCAGTAATAAGCAATTTGGTTGGCTAAGATCATCCAAGGTTTCATATTGTGCTTTCTTCCTTTTTTGAGTGGAATGTCTGGTTAAGTTCTCGAACCAAGCGATCAACCGTATTTTTGTTTAGGCCATGCTGTTTTGCCCCTAGTGTGATGGTGTCCTGGGTTGAATGATGACAGCCCAGACAGTATAATCCATAGCGGCCTAGAATCCGTTCAGCTTCGTTACCATGGGTTTCGAGCAAGTCGGCGATGACGGTGTCGCCTGTGATCGGCTGATGGTCTATGGGTGGCACTGAGGCAGGCTTGTTATAGTATGGAGCTTGTAATAAGCGCCAGAAACCAGCATTGTATATATTAGGGCTTCTGGAAAAGCGGCACCAATGGCCGATATGAACCTCATCCCAAGAGAGATTTTCTTTCACAATTTTGGACAACATGCCAAGGGGAATTTTCATGAGCAAGTTGGGCACATCGGGTGGCTCGGACAGGATTTCCAGCCGTCCGGCTGTTATTGAAAAGGAAACAGAGAAGGTTACCTGGTCAAAATCGTCTTGAGTTGCTTGTACGGTGACGGTTATCTCTTCGCACAAGGCGATCTCCGGCACGTCATTCAATTTGAGAAAATACGCTTCCAACTCGGAACGGGTCACTGTTGTGGAGCAAGCATGATATTGGGAGAATAGAGCTTGATTAAAATGCTGCTCAATGTAGCGCAGTCTATAGTTTATGTCATCAAGTTCCTCTCGATTATGCCACACACGGTTAATCTTGCCTGTTGAACTCTCCCAGCTCTCTCCAGGTAAAAGAGGAATTACTTGTAAGTCACTGCCCTCAAAAAGCTGCACCACATCGTCTAAGGTATTGGTACTCATTAGGCGAACATAGTCACGATGGTTGGGATGACACCAGGTGAAATTACCCGCAAAGGGTAAGAGGTATTTCGCGCCATACAGCTTCATCATCTGTTTGAGCATCTGAAGTAAGCCTTGAGCGGCACGTTTTGAGATGTTAACCTTTTGCTTTTGGCTAAGGTGAGTCCAACTCCAAGGGTATGATGAGCCGCCAGGAATGAAGAAAGAGGCGACCATATCTACAGGAGGTAGCAACGAGGCAATGCGATGGTTAATGCCCGCATCATTGATATTGAGCACACGGAAGCCATCAATCTCAATCAGAACAATGGCATCATTCCATAAACTGCCCGGTTCAAAGCAGGTCAGATGAATATGTTTTGAGAGTTGGACTCTCTCCCCAAAGGCCATGGGACGTATATCCTTAAAGCCCAGTGCGGTTAAACCCTGGATGAGGCGACGATTGGGAAAGTCAGGCGCGTAAATCGGCGTCGAACGGTCAAAATGGACCAAGGTTTCTTCATGAAAATGGTCCGAGTGTTCATGGGAAATCCAGATCGCATCAGGACGCAAGGTAGAAATGTTGACTATGGGAGCGGGATAAAGCATCCAAGAGCCTAAAAAGGCTGACCCACAAAGCCAAGGATCGGTGAGAAGGGAAAAACCTTTATAGGCCACTTCTAGGCAGGAGTGGACATGTAAGGTAATCGCCAAATCCTCGATATGTTTGCCTCTTTGAGCGAGAGGGCTTCTGGAGGGGGCACATGGGACTTCCGCTAAGAGGTGATCCCCCGAAACTGTTACTGGTATCGCCGACAACGCCCCCCGGTTGTTTATCCCCTTTCCGGTTCGATCTTCAAAGCGCCAGCCATGAAGCGGACAAGTAAAACACTCGCCCTCCAACTCCACTTCCCCCCCTTGGTGGGGGCAAACCCTTGATATAAGCTGATAACCCGATTCAGAGTGCACCAAATAGTAGGGCTGGTTTCCCAGAGATATTGGTACGGGGAGGTTGGCTTTGGCGGGGTCAAGGTCAATTTTATGAGTTGTTGTTATGAAATTCACTGTCGATGATCTCCTTCTTGAGAAAGTAATAAAAAGAGCAAGAGCTATCCAAGGTGATAAAGCGCAAACCCAGGGTAAACGCATCTTGTCAATAAAGCGGGGGTAGTTCTCAATAACCCTGGCCTTATTGTGCTTATTGACAATTAATTTTCCACATATAGTTTTTATTTAATTTTAAAAACACTATATATAGGATTTAACAAATTAGATGCGTTTACCCTGAGCGCAAACCGCTATAGTAATCGTTTCATCATTGATCACTCCACATCAGCCCAATCCAGTTGCGTGTTTTTGGGAATGTAGCGTTGCGCTTTCTTACCCAACAGATTTTCAAACTCAACTGCCTTAATCTGCCCTGTACCGGGGCGCTTAACCCAGATATTTTCCATCGTCAGCCTTTCTTCAGGTAATATCTCTCGTATTGACACCACACAAGCATAAGCAAAGTCAATGGTGGGTTGTTCTTCGGGCAAGATCTCTTTTGTGCCTCCCAAGGCGCTATAAATAACCTTTGAGCCATCGATTAACTCTTTTAGTTCAGTTGGATCAATCGAAATCGGAACGTCGGGTCCTGGCCAGCTTTTATCGGAAGTAAAGTGCTTTTCTAAGATGCGAGCCCCCAAGGGCACTGCACCAAAACAGGTATAGTTGCCAAGGGAATGATCGCTCAAACCTAATACTGCGTCTGGAAACTGTTCTGCCAGAACCGATAATGCCCCCAAACGAACCTTTTCATGAGGCGTCGGGTACATGGACGTGCAGTGCATGATGGCAAACGGGACGCCCGCTTCTTGCAAGATGTCCACGGCTGGCATAATTGAGGCCAAATTATTCATCCCCGTACTGAGGATAACAGGCTTACCATAGGAAGCAATATGCTTGATCAATGGGTAATTATTGCACTCGCCAGAACCAATTTTATAAGCACAGACTCCCATTTTTTCCAAACGGATGGCAGCAGCTCGTGAGAAAGGGGTACACAGATAGATCATACCCTTTGACTCTACATAGGCTTTGAGCCGAACTTCTTCATCTTCGGGAAGGGCACAACGCTTCATGATCTGCCAAATACTCTCATTGGCGTTACCTGGTACCACATCATTAGGAATCATCTCATCTTCAATCACATGGCACTGGAACTTTACACACTCACAACCAGCCCCATAGGCATCATCGACCATGCGAATCGCTTTATCAAGATGCCCTTCATGATTGATCCCGATTTCGGCAATCACGAGGGGCGCGTGTTCTACTCCTACCCAGCGATGACCTAAGCGAAACTGTTGCCTCATAGCGTTTTTGTTCTCATTTTTTTATGATCATATATAATATTAAGGAAATTTGGTGATGAGCAAGATTTATCCAGGACTTATGCAAAAATGGACAACAAAGGCTATAGTTAACTGTTATAGTTAGTAGGGTGCGTTATTAACGTACCCTACAGGTAAAGTTGCTGGGTAAGATCTGCCCTCAAATCCATGCTTAGTGCGATCAGAAAGAATCAAATTAGCCAAGTACAAATCCCAAGGCGTGTCAATCTCTAGGGAGCGTTCAGGTGTCATCACATAAGCATAAGTGCGATCTGTTTCAAGAGTCTGCTTTTCGATTAAGATGTCACGCCGCACCAGAAATATCGCCCCATTCCAAGCATAGGCTGGCGGCAGCACTTGTCGGCGCAGGTAGCCATCGGGTTTTTGCACAAAATCCTGTAGTTTACCGTCACTCGTGATCCGCCTCGTAAAATATGGATGGGTAGACGCCTTACAGACACTTACCACACTATCAGCATTCTGCTCCAACGCCAATTCAATCCCTAAGTCAATATCCTGAGCTGAACGCAACGGCGAAGTTGGTTGCAACAACATCAGATAGTCTATTGTTGTCCCTTCAACTTGTTCTAACCAATCGACAGCATGTATCAACACGGAAATGTGAGATGAATCGTCTTGCGCTAGTGCTGCCGGGCGCAGGAATGGCACCTCGGCTCCCCACTTTTTCGAGATTTCAGCAATCTCTTCATCTTCAGTAGAAACTATCACACGATTCAACCTATGACTTTTTAAGGCAGCTTTAATTGTCCAAGCGATTAGGGGCTTACCCGCCAGCCAGGTAGTATTCTTACGGGGAATGGACTTCGAGCCACCCCGTGCGGTAATCAAACCAATAATTTTGTTCATGATTCAATTAATTTATGCTTCTTTATAGTGGTGATTCATACTAAATCCGGTTGTGAAAGTAGCTTTTATTACTAATAGGTAAATGGCGTGATAGGCATATGGGGAGAGGGTTTGAGGGTTATCACTATAAAGCCACTGTGTGAACAGGATTTAGTATCAGCTCATCACGGCAGTAAATTACTAAATTATTGATGTTAGAAAAACCTTGGGGGATAGTTGTTTCTACAAAATTTCCACCAAAACAAACAGTTCAACCTGTAAATAACATTGAACTGCCTTGAATAATTAACATAAACAATTATTTAGCAAAGGGAACAGAGGATCTTGAAACAAAAATTATTACAAATTAATTTAGGACGCTATTTTATTGGCAAAACTAGTAAGTATCAGTATTTTGGACTTTGGCAAAAAAAGCTAAATTGCCCCAAAATCCTTAACCCCGTGAAAACCAATCCTTCTAGACTGGCGACGGGTAAATTCTCCCACTGAGGGATTTCCTTGAGGATCTACAACTCCTGTTACCTGTTGCCATAACACATCAGGAGCCAACGATAGCTTATAGGTGCGATCGCCTGTCTTGGCAACGTGATACCACTGGGTTTCCTGGCACTCACTACACCAAAAAGCCTCTAGCCACTCTCCTTCAATGGCTACTGTAGTTTTACTCGCTATCAGCATCAAGGCATATTTTTGTTTAACACCACGTTCCATCAGTTGTCCTGCTCGATCCGCAAACAATCGATATTTTTGACTAGCACTATCCAGGTGGCAACGATGAATGGGACAGAAAATAGCTCTTCGTTTAGAACGTTTCCGATTACGTTCACATCTTCTTTTTTGAGGTGTTGTTTGTGTCATTATAAGGGAACAGGGAACAGGGAACAGGGAGTAGGGAGTAGGGAATCGGGAATCGGGAATCGGGAATCGGGAATCGGGAATCGAGAATCGGGAATCGGGAATCGGGAATTTAGAATTTAGAATTTAGAATTTAGAATTTAGAATTTANTTGCTCGCTTTAGCTCTCTAGGGTCTCGATTGCTAGCTATAAATTCTTCCAGAGTCATGAGAACATGGTGGTAAATTTATATTCCATGATATCTCATTTTTCTTCAAAATCATTTAGGATTGGTATAGTGATATTGATGCCTTTGCCAGCGATGGCATTTTATTAATTGGAGAAGTCACCAGACAAGGACTATCCTCATCCCAGTACACCTTATCTCCAGCTCAGCCACTGACCTGTGATTTCTATGGCATGATTCTCCCTAAGAGTGATCCGCAATGGCAACGTATTGTCAACTCCTTTATTGAAGGGGAAAAAGCTAAAGAAATTTGGGGGGGGATGGTTTACAAATTTGTTTCCCTATGTTTTATTAAATCTAGAGTATTGTATTGATAAGTAAAATGTAATAGACTTCTTGCAGAAGTCGGGAACAGGGAACAGGGAACAGGGAACAGTGGACAATAATTGACGCAAAAAATTTTATAAAAATACTTTTGCAAGAGGTCTAAATAAGTTTAGGAGAGCCATCATTCTTTTTTAGCGGTCACCATAAAAGAACGTCGCCTTCCAGGTACTGAACGGGGTGCGATTTGGACAGAGTAACGTCCATAATTTTCTCTTATTTCTCCCGGTTGGATCACTGACGCATTCCACCCATAATAAGCCAATAATTCTTCTGGTTCGTCTGTGCCAAAACGCCAATTTTTACTAATTAATCCCTTCTGAGTTTTAGAGCCTATCTGCCACGACTTTACACTTATTAAATCTGCAGCCAAATAACTCCCTTTGACACTGATATCAGAAATTGTTTGCAGTAATATATTGATCTCTGTTTTATCCAGATACATCAATAAACCTTCCATCAACCAAACTGTCGGCTTATTAGATTTATATCCATGATTTTTTAATAAATGCACCCAAGGTTTTTGCAAATCTGTGGCGATGGAATAGCGATGACATTTAGAGGGAATATCCTTAAGAATTGCTTCTTTGCGAGACATGATTTCTGGTAAATCAATCTCGTATACACATAGTTCAGGTGGTAAGGGTAGACGATATGCTCTAGTATCGTACCCCACCCCTAAAATTACAATTTGACGTACCTCTGGTATTACAGATATCAGAAAATCATCGAAAAATTTAGTTCGCACTGCCACAAACTGGATGCGAAGGGTATTTGATTTCGGGTCTTTACCGTCTTGTTTTTCCCAATAATCCATCAAAGACTGTATTTCCTTAGACCCAACTAACTGAGCAGCAAAAGGATCGTCAAAAAGTCGGTCTGCCCTTTTCGATTCAATAGCACGTTTGGCCGCCATTACTACTGCGGTACGACAGACATCATTTTTGATTTCTGGTATTTTTTCGGCTTTTGCTGCCAGTTCGTTTTCCATAATTTACAATTTACTGCTTGATCATGAAATTAAGGACAACCTTGCTGAGATACTGTACCATCAGGCATAGTGGCATTACACAAATTAGCCCCAGTCAAATTAGCCCCAGTTAAATTAGCCCCCGTTAAGTTAGCCTCTGTTAAATTAGCCTCGGTTAAATTAGCCCCACTTAGATTAGCATTTTGTAAGTCAGCATAACTTAATTTGGTTCTATACAAATAGGTATTACTTAAATCAGAGCTAGCCATGCTCGCACCGGTTAAATCCCCCAAACTTAATGTGGCTCCTTTTAAATTAGCCTCATATAAGATTACCACAGGAGCAAAAATCTTATCTAATTTAGCATTTTCTAATGTAGCCGATGTTAAGTCAGCATCAAATAAACGAGCAGCTACTAAATTAGCATTTGTCAGGATGGCTCGTTCTAAATTAGCGAGAGTTAAATCTGCTCCTTGGAGATTAGCATTGGTCAGATCCGAACTTACTTCTTCGGTCGCCCGTCGTTGGTAAGATTGAAGTTTAGGGTTAAGTAGAATACTATTGAGATAAGCCCCTGATAAATTAGCCCCTCTTAAATTAATACTTCTCCAATTACAGTTACTAAAATTCCCAAAGCTCAAATCACGACCACTTAAATCATTGCCTAGATCGCAATTAGCAAAAGTGTTGGATTGGGCTTGAGCTGGCCACCCTAGACAACCGAGACATAAGAGAGAAGAAACTAGAGTTGAAGACACTAGAGTTATCGTTTTTAGCACCATAGTCATATTGAGTAGTTAGGATTGAATCTTGAGAGCATAAATTAATACAGAGTCAAATCTATCGCCATCCCTGTCGGAGTTGTGAGAGTAGTCAGTTGGAACAACGGATGGTTAACGGATGTAACCAATGGAAGTATAGAAAAATATAGAAGTCTCGCAAGATGGCTAAGAGGTTACCCAGAGTAACACGAATTTCTCTGAGGTTTGACTTCGGATTGATATAATAGTATACAGTAATTTCGATGCGACAGTAGGATTGATCGGAACGTCGGAGCAAGGAATAAGGCACCAGTAGAGTTTTTTAGCTAAACTGTACACTCGTCAACAGTAATTGACCATGAATCCAACTCGCCAACTAATCCAAAACATTTTCAAATCGATAGTAGCCTCTGTCCTAATCCTGAGTCTCTTTGGATGTGCCGCCCTTCTAGACCAGTTAGGAATCGGGAATTACACTGTCAAACGGGTATCTGATGGGGATACCATTCTCGTAGCTGACAGGTTTGGCAAAGATGTCAAAGTTCGGTTTGCCTGTATCGACGCTCCAGAAATTGCCCATTCCAACAAAGAGAAGCAAAGCCGCAAATTGGTAGACAAAAGTCAATTCAAATGGGGAAATAAAGCCAAGGAGCGACTTCAGGAACTGGTAAAACAAAGCGATAATCAGGTAGTTTTGACCGTAACTGATACTGACCGCTATGGGCGCAGCGTCAGTGAAGTACGCTTAACCGATGGCACCTTTGTCCAGGAAGTTCTAGTTAAAGAAGGACTAGCACAGGTATATCGCCCCTATCTGAAAGATTGCCCCAGTGCGGAAATGGTCGATAGTGCTGAAGCCAATGCCAAACGATATCGGCGAGGGTTGTGGCGAGACCCTAAGTTTGTTCCAGCTTGGGAATATCGTAGTTTAGCAAAAACTAAATCCTCCTCCTCCTGAGTCGGAGAGTCTTTAGTCCTGTGAGTCTTTAGTCTTTAGTAGCTAGCCAATAGCTGGTAAACCGTCTATTGGTAGTTACCACTAATGAATGAGTAATTTCCTCCTATAGGGTTTGTAAATCACATGTAAACCTAAGAGGTATTTTTTTCTTGTCCAATAACACTCCGGAGCTCTTTACCCTCTTGCCTTTTGCCTCTTGCATCCATTCCTTTTCCTGGAATTGGTGTGTTTACAACCCATATACAAACGCTATAAATGTTGCAAAATGTTAAGTAAGTGATCAAAACTAAGATTCAAAACTGATGGTACTCTTCGGATTTAAGAAAAAGCTGACCGTGCCTACTCCTGAGGAAGCCTTACCTGGACGCTCAGAACTGATGCCAGTACCCGAGCGTCACTACGTCAATGGCAATCCTCTCAAACCCCCTTATCCTGATGGATTGGAAATGGCGATGTTTGGCATGGGATGTTTTTGGGGAGCAGAACGCCGATTCTGGCAACAGGAGGGAGTGTTCACTACCGCAGTAGGTTACGCTGCTGGAATTACCCCTAACCCCACGTATCAAGAGGTCTGTACAGGCATGACTGGTCACAATGAAGTAGTGCTGGTGGTATTTGACCCAAAACTAATCAGTTACGAAGCACTCTTGAAAGTCTTCTGGGAAAGCCACAACCCCACCCAAGGGATGCGCCAAGGCAATGATACTGGTACTCAGTACCGTTCAGGAATTTATACCTATTCCGAAGACCAAAAGAAGCTAGCGGAAGCCTCACAAAACGCTTATCAGCAAGCTCTGAATGCCGCCAATTATGGTAATATTACCACAGAAATTCTAGATGCTCCTGAGTTTTATTACGCAGAGGGCTATCACCAGCAGTACCTGGCTAAAAATCCTAATGGGTATTGTGGTTTAGGTGGGACAAATGTGAATTGCCCTGCAATTTCATAAGTCATCACTTCTGTAGTAAACACTCATCAGTCATTAGTCATTTGTAAGTACCAAGAGAATTTGGTACTTACAAATGACTAATGACTAAATTTGCAAATTCACTTTTCTGAGCCTAACTGATTCAAGAAGGATGGGCATTGGGGACTGTATGAGGAACAACAAAATGAAACATAAGCTTAAAACTTTTAGTATAAGTTTTATAGTCGGTCTAGGATTAATTATTATTCCTACTTTACTATCCCCTTTCCTATTGAATCCTTCAGTTTCAGCATCATCTGCCCAGGAAAAAATTGAACGAGTAGAACTAAGAGATAATCTTGGGAATTATCATTACCCTATTTCTACTACCTCAGACTTAGCTCAAACGTATTTTGATCAAGGTTTAATTCTTGCCTACGGTTTTAATCATGCTGAAGCTGCTCGTGCTTTTAAAGAAGCAAGTAGGCTAGATCCTAATTGTGCCATGTGCTACTGGGGATTAGCTTATGTTCTAGGACCAAATATCAATGCACCAATGGCAGATGAACAAGTACCAGAGGCTTGGCAAGCAATTCAACAAGCGATCGCACTAAGTAACAAGGCATCTCCAAAGGAACAGGCTTATATTAAGGCTTTAGCACAGCGTTATTCGGAACAACCAATGGCAGATCGTTCCTCCCTTGATCTAGCTTATGGTCAAGCAATGAAGCAGGTTGTTCAAGATTATCCTGATGATTTAGATGCAGCAACTCTATACGCAGAATCCCTAATGGATACCATGCCTTGGGACTACTGGCAAGATAATGGGGAACTCAAACCAGAAGCCAAGCCGATTTTAGCAACATTAGAATCAGTCTTAGAAAGAAATCCTAAGCATCCGGGAGCTACTCACCTCTATATCCATGCCACGGAGAAAGAACAACCCAAATTAGCCATAGAAGCTGCTGATAATCTCCGCAATCTCGTTCCCGCTTCAGGACATTTAGTCCATATGCCCTCTCACATCTATATTCGAGTAGGACGTTACCAAGATGCTGTTATTGCTAATCAAAAAGGAGTGATAGCGGATCGTAACTATCTGGCATCCCCCCATCCTCAAAGTATTTATACTATTGGTTATGTTCCTCACAACTACCATTTCCTCTGCTTTGCAGCGGTAATGAGTGGACAAAGTGAAATAGCAATGGAAGCGGCACAACAAACAGCAGCAGTTGATCCAAGTCTGATGGCTAATCCACGTTTATCTGGTAAAATACAACATTTTTCTGTTGTTCCACTTTATACGGAAGTGCGCTTTGGAAAATGGGATAAAATTCTAGAGACACCTGCACCAAAAACTGATTTGAAATATGCTACGGGTGTTTGGCATTATTCTAGAGGTATGGCTTTCACCTCTCAAGGTAAGAAAGAAGAAGCTAATCAAGAATTAGCTAAATTACAAGGTTTAGTTGCTGATCCTGATTTAGAAAAACTTAAAATATCGAGTTTGAATTCTACTCCTAGTGTTCTTAAAATTGCCCTTGAAGTCTTAACTGGTTCAATTGCTACTCTTGAGCAAGATTACACAACAGCAACTAGTCACTTAAAAAATGCGGTTACCCTAGAAGATAAGCTGGTTTATAATGAACCACCAGATTGGTATTCTCCTACCCGTTATTTGCTAGGCACAATCCTGCTCCAAGGCAATCAGCCAGAGCAAGCAGAACAAGCGTTTCGTGATGATTTAGATATTTATCCCGAAAATGGTTGGTCATTACATGGTTTAGCAAAAAGTTTGCAAGCACAAGGAAAAACAGCAGAAGCAGAAACGATACAACAGCAATTTCAACAAGCGTGGCAATATGCTGATATTGCTTTATAAAATAACCGTAAAATAACCTCAGTTTGATTGGCTCAACTAGAAAGCTTCTCCAACAAATCCTTTAGCACTGGTGGTAATTTGCGCATAATCTTACCCTGGTCTCGGTCAACGGGTACTAGAATCACACGACCGGTTAGGTAAAGTTCTTTCCCATCATGGGATTGAATTTGATAATCCCACTTAATACGGACACCTTTCATTTCAGCGATGGCTGTCTTGACAACTGCAGCTGTGCCCATTGGCATTGCCCGGTGATAGCGTAAAGAAAGTTCTACTACCGGTAAATCGCATCCTAACTTGACGAGATCACTATAATCCATACCCATCGAGCATAAGTACTCTACCCTCGCTTCTTCCATCCAGCGAAGGTAGGTACCATGCCAGACTATACCACCATAGTCAGTGTGGTGGGGATGCACTCGCACTGGATAGTCAAACCATTTTTTTGTGGTGGCGGTTAGCTCATGGCTTGGCATGGTACTGTCCAGCTGTCCTTGAGCTGAGGTTTGGGGTGTTTCTGACATGGATTAACTAGACTTCGCGGCAGTTGTCGGGAACAGGGAACAGGGAAGAGGGAACAGTGGACAAGAATTGACGCAAACACTATCAGAGAACTACTTTTGCAAGAGGTCTACTTAATCGTTCCACCCCTTGAGCGTAAGCAGAAGGGGTGGGTTTTCATTCACTCTAATTAAAAAATTAAAGCTACCTGCTGACTATCCTAAACGTAGAAGGAGAAGTCCATATCTGAAACCGAAGGAGTGATAGGTAAGATATTCTCCTCACTCACTGAGTTATTCTCGATAATCCACAGGCCATTTTGTCCTTGAGAATTACGGAAGAAGAAATCATCAATACCATCTCGGTTAGCGTCATAGGCACCACGGAATTCCCAAGGACCGTCTGCTGGTCGGGCATCGATCAGCACTGGCTCCTGGTAAACAGTACCATCGAGCTTCCAGTAGGCAAACTCTTGGGTATCCATATTTTCCCAGATAGCATCTGCGTCACCATCGCCATCCATGTCTCCAGCCGCAACTAATTGCCAGGGATCATTAGGTGATATAATCATATTCTGATTATTGCTATCCTTAATAAAGGTAGCATTCTGAAACCCAGTTTCATTTATCTCCCAAACAGCAATTTCTCCGCTGGATGTGTTGTACCAGAAAATTTCTTCTGCACCACCACCGTTAACATCTCCCGTGCCACGGATTTCCCAGCTGAGGTCTGATCCTGGTTGACCTGCTGGTGCCTGAGTAATTATTGCATCCTGGAACTCGGAGCGTTCCATGTTCCAAACTGCAACACCGCCAGTCAGCGTATCACGCCACAGAGGATTCCTGATACCATCCCCTAAATCTATAACACCACGGGCTTCAAATCCAGCGTTCTCTGGTACCAACACGTCCTGACCACTTTGATCCGTAATGAATGCTGTGGTCTCGACGCTAGTGCCCTGGCCATTTAGAGTCCACAAAGCAACTTGTCCATTGACAGGATTATGCCAGAACAGATCCACACTGGGGATTCGGGTAATTTCAATGACATCAAGTCGCCCTCGCTCAAAATTATCATTCTCATTATTGGTATCTGCCAGTACCGAGATTTCTATTTGATCCCCTGGCTCAAGGTCTATATCCTTAAAAATGGCATTTGGATTAGCCTCAGCACTTAAAGTGCCACTTGAATTGCCACCGCTGAGAGGGACATAATTCCTTGGCTCAGCTGTTGGCTCAGGTCTATTAGCAAGTAAGTTTAGATTATAAACATAGGTACCAACTACCTCTCCATTGACACTAAATGTCAGGGGAGATTCCCCATCCTCTTCGTCAAAGTAGGCAATACGAATATCATACTTACCAGCCGGTCCATCCTGTGCTGTCCATGTAAATGTCAGCACACCGGGTTCTCCAACCGGGTTATTAAAGTTTGAGATCTCGACGGCTGCACCGCCTGAAGCAACTTGATCAATATTGTTGAAACTGGTTATCCCGTAGTTTACTCGCGTTACGCGAGGACCTTCTGCTTCAATCAGAACCATAAGATAGTTTTTTCCCAAAAGTTATCTGTGTTTACACTGGTTGGCTTTTCTTTTCAGTCCTGATGCACCAAAAAATTTTTAATTACTCCATCCCAATTCAGTCCCAACTCACTAATTGACGGGATGTGTAACTTACAACACTGGCATTACTCAAGGTGCCTGCTATGAAATGGCACAAGAGTCTGTAAACTTTGTCTGTGTCTGTGAACTTTTGGGGAAAATTTAATCATGCTTATCGATGTATCTAGGGTACAATACCTTACTAGATACCTATTTCTAGATACATCGATAAGGGTAAAACACCCCTTTTAATAGTTCAAAGATGCTTTGCTCAAAAATATCCAGTTTCACTGGATATTTTTTTTGAAGCCTTTTCTATAGTTTGACTGGCTAACGATCCCCTGATAAAATTCCACCCCTAAGAGATGACCTAGTCAAAAAAGTAGTTTGGTTCCAGGCTTCATGTTTTTTTTGGTGTTTTGACTGAGAAAAATCCTACCACTATTATAAATGCCATAAAAATCCGGAAATGTCACTATAAAATTAGCGATTTTCATCAAAATTTCATTAATTTTTATGAAATTTTTACTGACTTGGTACTGAGTAAAAAAAACAATTATTATATATAGCGTTTCTAGGACTCATGAGGTACAGTATTCTTTGACGTTGATTCCCTTTTAGGTGCGCTTTCCGCATCTAATTATTAAATTCGCCACGGGTCGCACCTCTTAATGCAGCGCATCGCTATTCCCTCTTATCTCTTATCTCTTCCCTGTTCCCTGTTCCCAGATCCGCTGTTCCCTGTTCGCTAAAATCTAGAAATTGTGTACCTTACAAGTCCTAGAATTGCTATAATATCAAGTTAACTAATAATTATGAATGAGTAATTTTCTCCTGCCTCAGGGTAGTTAGTGGGTAAGCTATCACCTATCGCCTATCAGCTAATGCGCTACAGATAGTCCTACTAGAGGTGCTTTTGAATAAAACAGGTAAGCAAAAGTTTAATCTTTTTTGCATCACAGCGTCGAAATCTGTGTCACCACTAGAAGCCTGTGCCACAAAGCACCTCAAATAGCGTGGCCATAGGCTAAGGACTTTTATCCAGACTTTCAATTCTCATCATTAATCTATCAATATTAAATTATCTCTTTTGCCCATTGCCCACGCTACGGGAACGGCGCACGCTATCGAGACTCGGGAATATTAGATTCAGATTTAAGTGAACAATCAACCCACCCCTTGAGCGTAAGCAGAAGGGGTGGGTTTGCCTTGACTGTAATTACAACAGTAAAGCTAGCTGCTTACTATCTTAAACGTAGAAGGAGAAGTTAGTATCTTCGACCGGAGTGATCCCGACAATATTATCATCACTCACTGAGTTATTCTCGATCATCCAGATGCCATTGTCTCCAGTCATGGAATTACGGAAGAAGAAATCATCAATACCATCGTTGTTAGCGTCATAGGTACCACGGAATTCCCAAGCACCGTTTGCTGGTCGGGAATCGATCTCCACTGCGTTTTGGAAAACAGTACCATCGAGCTTCCAGTAGGCAAACTGTCGAGTATTCATATTTTCCCAGATAGCATCTGCGTTACCATCGCCATCCATGTCTCCAGCCGCAACTAACTGCCAGTCATTGTCAGGTGATATGGTCAACCTGTCACCATTGCTATCCGTAATAAACGTAGCATTCTGAAACCCGGTTTGATCTATCTCCCAAACAGCAATTTCTCCAGTAGATGTGTTGTACCAGAAAATTTCTTCTGCACCACCGTTAACATCTCCGGTGCCACGGATTTCCCAGTCGAGGTTTGATCCTGGGCCATCTGCTGGTGGGTCAATAGTTATTGCCTCCTGCAACTCGGAGCCTTCCATCTTCCAAATGGCAACACCGCCGGTTTCGGTATTACGCCACAGAGGACTCCTGTTACCATCGCCTAAATCCACAACACCACGGGCTTCAAATCCAGTGTTCTCTGGTACCAACACGTCCTGACCATTTTGATCGGTAATGAAGGCTGCGGTCTCGACGCTAGTGCCTTCCTCATTTAGAGTCCACGCAGCAACTTGTCCACTGACAGGATTATGCCAGAACAGATCCAAACTGGGGATAATCTCTTCAGCTGGGGTAATTTCAGCTGGGGTAATTTCAATGGCATCAAGTCGCCCTAGCTCGAAATTAGCATCATTATTAAGGCTATCTGCCACTACCGAGATTTCTATTTCAGCCCCTGGAGCAAGGTCTACGCCCTTAAAAATGGCATTTGGATTATCCTCAGCACTTAGAGGGCGAGGGCCACGTGGATTGCCACCGCTCAAAGGGACATAATTCTGAGGAAAAGCTGTAATCCCAGGTAAGTTTAGATTATAAACATATGTACCAACTTCCTGTCCGTTGACACTAAATGTCAGTTCAGATTCCCCATCCTCTTCGTCAAAGTAGGCAATACTAATATCGTACTTACCAGCTGGTCCATCATCTGCTGTCCATTGAAATCTAAGCACACCAGGGTTTTCTTCAACCGGCTCATTAAAGCTTGAGATCTGGACGGCTCGACCGCCTGAAGCAACGGTATCAATACCGTTTGCACTGGTTGTCTCGTAGTTTATTCGCGTTACGCGATCGCTTTCTGCTTCAATCAGAACCATAAGATGGTTTTCTCCCAAAAGTTATCTGTGTTTACAGTGGTTGGCTTTTATTTTCCGTCGTAATGCACCAAAAAATTTTTAATTATTCCATCCCAACTCAGTAAATCACGGAATGTGTAACTAAACTGGCATTACTCAATGTCCCTAGGATGAGATGAGATAAGAGTCTGTGCACTTTATCTGTGAACTTTTGGGGCAAATTTTATCATACTTATCGATGTATCTAGACTACAGTACCTTTCTAGATACATGTTTCTAGATATATGGATAAGGGGAAAACACCCTCTTTAATAGTTCAAAGATGCCCTGCTCAAATTTATCCAGTTTCACTAGATAAATTTTTTGAAGCCTTTTCTAGAGTTTGAGTGCCTCACGATTCCCTGAGCAAAATCCACCCCTAACAGATGACCTAGTCAAAAAAGTAGTTTGGTTCCAGGCTTCCTATTTTTTTTGGCGTTTTGACTGAAAAAAAACCTACCATTAGTATAAATTGCATAAAAATCCGTAAATGTCACTATCAAAATAGGGATTTTCATGGAAATTTTATAAAAATTTATTAAAAATTTACTGAGTTGATCCTGAGCAAAAACTAATTATTATATAACATCAGTAAGCTAAGAATTATGAATGAGTAATTTTACCCTCCCTCAGAACAGTTAGGGGTTATACCAAATCTGGGTTAAAAAATAATCTTTTTCATTCAGTCCCTCTTTCATTCAGTCATTGAGGTGTGGAAGCAAGCTTTTGCCCCAATCAATTTACTGTGTGGCAAAAAGGGTTAACAGCAGGTGATTTGAGATTAGTAATAAAATTAACTAATTGACAATAAATAATGTTGAAATGTAGCCAGCTATCTCTTTACTTGAGGAAATATCCAAAAACTATAGCAAAGGGAACAGGGAACAGCGGATCTGGGAACAGGGAGTAGCAATGCAGAGGTGCGACCCGTGGCGAATTATTTAATTCGCCTACGGAAAGCGCACCATTACGGTCTTGGGGGTTTCCCCCATGAGCGACTGCATCAATACGGGAGTAGGGAATATCGCATCAAAATTATCTCAATTAATTTAGGATTGCTATATCTGTTGAGATCAGCTACATGAAACAATGATGAAAATTTTTAGAGGAATAAAAATATGTGGCTATTGAAATCTAGGCTATCCACTATGACCGAGACAGTTATTCATTGGTTACGGATAATAGGTAATAGGTAACTGGTCGGGGTTGTACCTATTACTAATTACCTATTACCTATTACCCGTGTTGCTTTGTTTAACTGGGTTTGAGGATTTCCCTTCAAACTTTAAAGGCAAACGTTACCATCAAAACTTTAGGTAATTACAGTGGGAACCTCTCGCTCTGTAAACTTCCGAATTTGGGCAATCTCATGGGCAAGGGAAATCAGTGGTTCCAATGCTTGTTGAGTATCCACGTCATGCTTAGTGGAATCTGGCTCATAGCTCTCTAAATAGAGGCGTAGAGTTGCCCCTTTTGTGCCAGTACCAGATAGGCGGAATATAATCCGAGAGCCATCAGTAAAGCCAATCCGAATCCCCTGCTTTTGGCTGATGCTCCCATCTACTGGGTCTGTGTAACTAAAGTCATCACCATACTCTACCTGGTAAGAACCAAATTGCTGTCCTTTCAGGTCTGGCACACTTGAACGCAGACGCTCCATCAGTTCCTGAGCTCGTGCCCCATCTACCTCTTCATAGTCATGGCGGGAATAGAAATTACGACCATAGGTTTGCCAGTGGCTACGGACAATCTGTTCCACTGATTCACCCCGCACTGCCAGGATATTGAGCCAGAATAGCACTGCCCAAAGTCCATCTTTTTCCCGTACATGGTTAGAACCAGTGCCGAAACTTTCTTCACCGCACAAAGTGGCTTTACCTGCATCCAATAAATTGCCAAAAAACTTCCAACCTGTTGGGGTCTCATAGCAATCAATACCCAACTGAGCCGCCACTCGGTCTACAGCAGCACTGGTGGGCATGGAACGGGCTACCCCTGCTAAACCTTGACTATAACCAGGTACCAGATGGGCATTGGCGGTTAACACAGCTATGCTATCACTGGGGGTAACGAAGAACGAGCTTCCCAGGATCATATTGCGATCGCCATCTCCATCGGAAGCAGCCCCAAAATCCGGGGCATTATCACCATAGAGAATATCCACCAAGTCCTTAGCATAGACTAAATTGGGGTCAGGATGACCACCGCCAAAATCTTCTAACGGTATACCATTAAGTACAGTACCTTCTGGTGCCCCTAAGCGTTGTTCAAAAATAGCATGGGCATAGGGACCAGTTACCGCATGTAATGAATCCATACACATGCGGAATTTCCCAGAGGTTAGTAGCTGGTGAATGCGGTCAAAGTCAAATAGGGACTCCATCAATTGAGTATAAGGCTCAACTGGGTCAATCACTTCAACGCTCAAGGTTCCCAGAGTAAATGCACCTGGTCGGTCTAGATTCACATCCGCAGCGTCTAGGATTTTGTAACTATCGATGACTTTACTCCGAGCATAGATAGCTTCCGTCACCTTTTCTGGTGCTGGTCCACCATTACTGGTGTTATACTTGACACCGAAGTCACCCTTTGGACCCCCAGGATTGTGGCTAGCCGAGAGGATAATGCCACCTAATGCCTTATGCTTGCGAATAACACAAGATGCTGCTGGGGTAGACAGAATACCACCACAACCGACTAACAACCGACCTAACCCATTGGCGGCTGCCATTTTGAGAATGGTCTGAATTGCTTGCCGATTGTAGTAGCGACCATCACCCCCTACAACTAGGGTTTGACCTTCACAGCCTTCTAGGGAGTCAAAGATAGACTGGATAAAGTTTTCTAGGTAATGGGGCTCCTGAAAAACGGTGACCGACTTACGGAGTCCGGAAGTACCGGGCTTTTGGTCTGTAAAGGGCTTAGTAGAGACAGTGCGTATGTTCATTACAAGCTAGCTACAGGTTTTACTGCTAATTCTTTATTGTTAACTGTTACCTGTTCATTGTTAATGAAAAATTCAAAAGTCTTTGATAAATGACTCGTGAATTTAGTGATCCCTGGTCTAGCAAAGCACGAACGCACTATCAATCCTTACCTACGCACATTTTTGTTTATTTGTCAATGCTTTACTTTAATCTATCTAACCTACAAGCGATTAGCTTTGCACAGGGTTAGCTAATCGCTGATTAAGAACTAAATTTTCATCTGACCGCTAAACTTATAATCCAACAGCAAGTCACTAGGTTATAGCTAATGAGCCTTGGGCTGAATCCTGACACTAAATTTCTCGGTCGAAGCCATATTTTTCGCGGATATGGGTATTAAAATACTGACCGATAGAAGGATTATCTTTCAAACCCTTGTAGATCTCCTCTGGTACATCCCGATACTTGTAGATACTACCATTATTAAATTGAACCCGAAGAATTTTTTTTTCTACATCGTAGTCGAAGGATTTAATCACAGCACTGGTACTTTTCAGCAATGGGAAAGCAATCACATCCCGAATACTCGGTGAATTAGTCAGTAGCATCACTAAACGGTCAATACCAATACCTAAACCACCAGTGGGAGGCATACCATACTCCAGGGCAGCCAGAAAGTCTTCATCAACATCTTGAGCTTCCAAATCTCCTGCTGCTTTCTTGGCTGCTTGTGCTTCTAGTCGTTGCCGTTGATCTATAGGATCAGTTAACTCAGAATAACTGTTTGCTGTTTCTCTTCCCACTATAAACAATTCAAACCGTTCCACTAAACCTGATTTTGAGCGATGGGGTTTAGTAAGGGGAGAGATTTCCACAGGATAATCCAGAACAAAAGTCGGTTGGATTAACGTTTCTTCTACCTTCTGCTCAAAGGCTTCATTGAGCAATTTGCCAATAGAATAGCAATCATTGGGAACCTCCACACCAGCATCTTTGGCTGCTGCTTTTGCCTGCTCAATGTTGGTAAACTTATCAAAATCTAAACCAGTTTGGTCTTTGACTAACTCGTGCATCGTTACTTTACGCCAAGGGGGAGTTAGATCAACTACTTCACCTTGGTAGTTAATGGTTAGTGTACCTAACACTTCCTTAGCAGCATTACTGATCAGATTTTCCGTCAACACCATCATCTGATTATAATCGGCGTAAGCCTGATAGATTTCAATCATGGTGAATTCCGGATTGTGACGAGTCGAAATTCCTTCATTGCGGAAAACACGCCCCAACTCATACACCTTTTCAAAACCACCAACAATTAGTCGCTTCAGATGCAACTCCGTAGCAATACGCAGATACAAGTCCATTTGTAAGGTGTTGTGGTAGGTAATAAAAGGACGGGCATCTGCACCACCAGCCTCACTCTGAAGTACCGGAGTTTCAATTTCAATAAAATCCTGTTGGTTTAAATAGTGCCGAATAGAAGCAGTTATTTTGGCACGACGACGAAAGGTTTCCCGGACATCGGGATTAACAATTAGGTCAACATAACGTTGACGATAGCGCTTTTCTGTATCCGTTAAACCATGCCACTTATCTGGTAAAGGTAACAGAGATTTAGTCAGGATATCATACTCCTTGACATAGATCGAGAGTTCCCCTTTCTCCGTACGCTTGATGGTTCCTTTTGCCCCAATAATATCTCCAGTATCAGTGAGTTTTTTGAGAATATTGAAAGCATTGGGAAGGTCTGCCATTTTAGCAGTGATTCTCTTTTTATCCAGGTAAAGCTGAATTGTACCGGTCTCATCCTGAATGTTGAAGAAAGCTAATTTACCAAAGACACGACGAGCTATAATCCGACCAGCAACAGCAACTTCGACATCTACTTCTTCGCCATTGCCTAGGTCAGCATAGTTTTGCTGCAATTCGGCAGCCTGAGCTGTAGATTCCCAATTATAGGCATAGGGGATTAATCCTTCTGCTTTGAGTTGTTCAACTTTTTCAAGCCGTGTGGTGCGAATTTCTTCTAGAGTTGAAGTGCTTTGTGGTTCTGGACGGGATTGTTCTGACATAATTTATAGCGACAATCTAGCTAGTGGACAAATAGTGGATAAACTGTAAGTTAGTGCTGCCTGGTGACCCCTTATTATATAGCAATTATATATAAAACGTTAACATCCTCGTTAACATAGGTAACGGAGAACATAAGGGAAGTATAACTAGTTATCAATAAGTTATCAATAATCAGTTAGCACTGCTCTATAACTATAATTATAGCTGATTTTTTAAACCTGATCAAATATAACTAGTTTTATAGATAATTTTAATAATTAGTAGTTTATAATCATAATTAATCTGTCAGTTATCATAACGATGATTCCATTAATGCTTCCGATTACATGCTCTAAAATTTACTGACTTGATTGGGGATATTATTGTTATAGATTATCTGCTATCAAGCTCCCTATCAATTTAATTTGATGTTATAATAATTATGAGCATTGCTATAACAATCACCAATTACCCATTCCCGATTACCCCTTCCCGATTACTATGGTAAATAACTGACTTTAATGACAAGCTTGGGAAATGACCAAAAAACCAAAAATTATTGTCCTCGATGATGACCCGACTGGCTCCCAGACTGTTCACAGCTGCTTGTTGCTGATGCACTGGGATGTGGATACATTGCGGCTGGGACTAAGGGATAACTCCCCAATCTTTTTTATTCTTACTAATACCAGAGCTCTTAACCCAGAGCAAGCAGCAACTGTGACTCGGGAAGTTTGCCATAACCTCAAAATTGCCATAGACGCTGAAGGAATTAAAGATTTTATGGTAGTCAGTCGCTCTGACTCCACCTTGCGGGGGCATTATCCTGTCGAAACTGATGTAATCGCCCAGGAAGTCGGACCATTTGATGCCCATTTCTTAGTCCCTGCATTCTTTGAGGGCGGACGAGTCACTATCGATAGTGTCCATTACCTAATCATTGATGGTATTAGAACCCCAGTGCATGAGACCGAGTTTGCCCGTGACTCGGTATTTGGATATCGCCATAGTTATTTACCCGACTATGTCCAAGAAAAGACCAAAGGTCAGATCAAGGCTGATGCGGTCGAGCGGTTTTTACTAGCAGATATTCGTAACGGTAGCTTGGAGCGCCTTCTCAAACTTACCAATAACCAGTGTGGCGTTGTGGATGGGGAAACCCAAGGGGATTTAGATCAATTTGCGGCAGATGTCCTGAAGGCTGCTGCCCAAGGGAAACGCTTTCTGTTTCGCTCTGCTGCTAGTATTTTAACCTCCCTTGCTAGTCTTGGCCCCCAACCCGTGGCCGCTATGGATATGGCTCAGTATGTCCGAGAGGGGAAACCAGGAGTTGTGATTGTGGGTTCCCACGTTAAAAAGACTACCCAGCAGCTGGAGCAGCTATTGGGAGCATCTGGGATTGGGGGGATTGAGGTAAATGTTGCCAATTTACTAGATGAATCCGAACAGCAACGGGCAAAACTTTTGGCAAGTATTCTCGAGCGGGTTCAGGAAATTCACAGTGCTGGTAAGACACCGGTAGTTTATACCTCTCGTCAGGAATTGGTTTTTGAGGATGTGCAGAAACGGCTGGCCTTTGGAGCAGTAGTTTCAGGCTTATTGATGGATATCGTGAGGGGATTACCTAAAGATATTGGGTTTTTAATCAGTAAAGGGGGTATTACCTCCAATGATGTCTTAAGTACTGGTCTGGCTTTGAGGTCAGCACGACTATTGGGTCAGATCCTTCCTGGATGCTCAATGGTGCGAACCTCTGCTGACCATCCCCAGTTTCCTAATTTACCTGTAGTGCTATTTCCTGGCAATGTGGGAGATGTGAATGGCTTGGTCACGGTTTACCGTCGATTGAGTGGAGAGTAATAATGCTTGACAGGATATCGAGTGTGGGTCTGGGGTGACAGAGCAATAGCACTATTTAAGTATCTTGCCCTTTTGCCCTACACCACCATTAGCTAAAATTCTCAACAGTTATCCAGCAGAACTTGCTGAAGAAGGTATGATCACGGAAGAATCTATCTTCGGTGCGTTAACTAATCTAGCTCCTTGTTGCATGACTTCTGATTCTGCCCAACCATCACCAGTTTCAACGGTTTCCGACGACCGCAACTCGGTAGTTAACTGCCAAGGGCAAGTTCGCTTAAAAAGTGAGGGGAAACGGCTGTTGTTGATCTTGCCACCAGCCACTAAAAACCCTAGTACTGCCAATTGGTCGGACCTATGGGAACAATTCAAGCATCGCCTCAATGCTGGAGAGCGCTTTTGGCAGCCTGAATCCAGTGTCCATATGATGGCTGGGGATCAATTGCTGGATGGGATGAAGCTACAAGCGATCGCTGATGCCCTTGGGGAAGTCCAGTTAAGGCTAAAGCGAGTCTACACCACGCGCCGACAAACTGCTGTGGCTGCTGCAGCTGCTGGGTACTCAGTAGAACAAGAAACCCCTAAGTACTCTTTGAATCAAAAGATTGATCAACCTACTGAATTACTCGCAGAACCTCTGTACTTACAAATGACCGTGCGTTCTGGTATAGAGATTCGTCACCCTGGCACTATTGTTATAATAGGAGACTTGAACCCTGGTGGTGCATTGATTGCAGCTGGGGATATCTTAGTTTGGGGGCATCTACGAGGCATTGCCCACGCCGGTGCGAATGGTAATCGAAAATGTCGGATTATGGCATTAAAAATGGAACCCACCCAGTTGCGGATTGCTGATGCTGTAGCTAGGGCACCGGAGACACCGCCACTTCAGTACTATCCTGAAGTAGCTTACGTGACTTCCCTTGGAATTCGTATTGCTAGAGCTGCTGATGTTGCTAAAACCCACTTGTCGTTGAATTCATGAGTCGAATTATTGTTGTCACCTCTGGCAAAGGAGGGGTGGGTAAAACTACCATTACCGCCAATCTAGGTTTAGCCCTAGCTCGTCTGGGTCGTCGAGTTGCCTTAGTGGATGCAGATTTTGGTTTGAGAAACTTAGACCTGCTGTTGGGACTAGAAAATCGCGTAGTCTACACGGCTATTGAAGTATTAACAGGTCAGTGCCGCTTAGACCAGGCTTTGGTCAAAGACAAACGGCAAGAAGGGCTAGTCCTGTTACCGGCAGCCCAAAGTCGTAACAAAGAAGCCGTTAACCCCAACCAAATGAAAAAGTTGTTGGGGGTGTTAGCCAAGAATTACGAGTACATCTTGGTGGACTGTCCAGCAGGAATCGAAAGCGGGTTTAAAAATGCGGTTACGGCAGCTACTGAAGCCCTAATCGTTGCTACACCAGAGATTACCTCAGTGCGGGATGCTGACCGAGTGATTGGCTTACTGGAAGCGGAAGGAATTAAAAATACCCGCCTAATTGTCAACCGCCTGAAAGCCACAATGGTAAAAGCGGATCAGATGATGTCAGTTCAAGACGTCCAAGAAATTCTTGCTATTCCCCTAATTGGTGTTATCCCCGAAGACGAACGGGTGATTGTCTCCAGTAATCAGGGTGAACCTTTAATCCTATCAGAAAAGAAAACCCTGCCTGGAATTGCCATTGAAAACATTGCTGCACGCTTAGAAGGTGCAAATATTTCCTTCCTCGACCTGATGGCAGAACACGACAACCTAATCAGCCGCTTACGCCGCCTGTTCAGATAAGGTTTTACATTGTGAATTGCCAACAACTAGTTTTGCCAAAGAGCCTCTTCCTTCTCCCCCTGTGTGATTATTCACTACTCCAAAAAGCCCCATGATTATCGAAATTCTAGAACAACTTTTTTCCTGGAGGAGTGCTCAAAGCAGCCGTGAGGAGGCTAAGCGCCGCCTCCAACTGGTAATTGCCCACGATCGCTCTGACCTGAGTCCTAAAATGGTGGAGTCGATGCGGCAAGACATCCTGGAGGTGGTCTCTCGCTACGTTGAGATTGATCCCGATGGGTCAGAGTTTTCCTTAGAAAGCAACCAACGGGCAACAGCACTAATTGCTAATCTACCCATCCGACGAGTTAAGGAAAAACTACTAAAGGAAGAATACCAACGCTTCACTCAAGACGAAGAAGAGTAAGTCTCTAGTAGCTGAAGGGGTGACAAGCTACTTCAAAAGTAGGCCGGTTGTGGGGTAAACCGGTTTGGGGTGTCTAGCTAAATTGAGGCTATTACTTGGCTGAACAATTATCGGATCACCTTTGAAGGTGATTATGAACCAAGGTCTCCTCCTATGGTCACCCCTAAGGGATGGAAGCTAGAGTCGTGTTTATATTTAATTTGGGATCAACTTCCGATACGGTTGAACCCTAACAATGGTAATCTTGAGAGTGGCATTACTAAATGTTAAGACTGTTTTCCAAAATCTGTAACAATAGCTTGACTAAATAAGCGCAATATGGTAGGCACCGCAGAACAAACAAACACGGGCGCTATTGCCCAAATTATCGGTCCGGTTGTTGACGTAGAGTTTCCCAGCGGCAAAATGCCGCAGATTTACAATGCCTTGAGAATTGAAGGCAAAAATGAAGCTGGACAAGATGTTGCTGTGACCTGCGAAGTGCAGCAGCTTCTCGGGGATAACCAAGTGCGCTCTGTTGCCATGAGTGGTACAGACGGTCTGGTGCGGGGTATGGAAGTTATTGATACTGGTGCCCCCATTAGTGTACCCGTCGGCAAGGCTACCTTAGGACGGATTTTCAATGTCTTGGGTGAACCAGTAGATAACAGAGGACCAGCAGAATCTGAGGAGCGCTTCCCAATTCACCGCCCTGCTCCCAAGTTAACTGAGCTGGAAACCAAGCCCTCAGTATTC
This sequence comes from Moorena sp. SIO3E8, assembly GCF_010692445.1. Taxonomy (NCBI): domain Bacteria; kingdom Bacillati; phylum Cyanobacteriota; class Cyanophyceae; order Coleofasciculales; family Coleofasciculaceae; genus Moorena; species Moorena sp. SIO3E8. Next base: position 63,341 of record NZ_JAAHHM010000012.1, read on the forward strand.
GAGACCGGTATTAAAGTAATCGACCTGCTGACTCCCTATCGACGTGGTGGTAAGATTGGCCTTTTTGGCGGCGCTGGAGTCGGCAAAACTGTGATCATGATGGAGTTGATCAACAACATCGCCACGAAACACGGTGGAGTATCAGTATTTGGCGGTGTAGGAGAGCGTACCCGTGAAGGGAACGACCTCTACAACGAAATGATGGAATCCAAGGTAATCAACCCGGATGATCTAAACGAGTCGAAAATTGCCCTAGTTTATGGTCAGATGAACGAACCACCCGGTGCGAGGATGCGGGTGGGTCTGTCAGCTTTGACCATGGCTGAGTACTTCCGGGATGTGAACAAGCAGGACGTGTTGCTGTTTATCGATAACATCTTCCGATTTGTACAAGCAGGTTCGGAAGTGTCTGCTCTTTTGGGAAGAATGCCTTCTGCTGTAGGATATCAACCTACTTTGGGAACAGATGTAGGTGCTCTGCAAGAACGGATTACCTCCACTAACGAGGGTTCAATTACCTCCATTCAGGCAGTCTATGTACCAGCTGACGACTTGACCGACCCAGCCCCAGCCACTACATTTGCTCACCTAGATGGTACAACAGTGTTGTCCCGTGGCCTAGCATCTAAGGGAATTTACCCGGCTGTGGACCCCCTCGATTCTAATTCAACTATGCTGCAACCGAGCATTGTGGGAGAAGACCACTACGGAACAGCTCGTTCTGTGCAGGCAACTCTACAGCGTTACAAGGAACTCCAAGACATTATCGCGATTTTGGGCTTGGATGAATTGTCCGAGGATGACAGACTAACGGTGGCTCGCGCCCGCAAGATTGAGCGCTTCTTGTCTCAGCCGTTTTTTGTAGCTGAGGTCTTCACTGGTTCTCCTGGTCAGTATGTTAGCTTGGACGATACTATCAAAGGCTTCCAAATGATTCTGAAAGGGGAATTGGATGACCTTCCTGAGCAAGCCTTCTACATGGTGGGCAGTATTGATCAAGCGATCGCTAAAGCTGAAAAACTAAAGAGTTAAGTCAGGTTTGATGCTAATAAGGTTATCAAGGTTGTTCGCGTAGCGTGGCCTTTTGGCCAAGGTGATCAAGGTTGAAGGTTGAAGGTTGAAGGTTGAAGGTTGAAGGTTGAAGGTGATCAAGGTTGAACGCGATGGACGAAGTCCCGCTTTCAGCGATCGCGTGGCCGAAAGGCCAAGGTTTGGTATTTAAACAGCAACCTAGTAACCAGTAACCACTAACCAGTAACCACTAACCAGTAACCACTAACCACTAACCACTAACCACTAACCTTCAACCTATTAACCTGTTAACCTGTAACCTTCAACCTGTAACCTGTAACTTTCAACCTGCTAAACTGCCAAAGTCCAACAAAAACAATTCATTCTGCTGATGGCTTTAACTGTTCGTATTATTGCTCCCGACAAAACCGTCTGGGATGACCAAGCACAGGAAATAATTTTACCCAGCACTACCGGTCAGCTTGGGATATTGAGTGATCATGCTCCTCTGTTATCAGCGCTGGATACTGGTGTGATGCGAATTCGTTCAGACAAAGAGTGGATACCAATTGCTCTTATGGGTGGATTTGTGGAAGTTGAAGATAATGAAGTGACGATTCTTGTCAATGGTGCTGAGTCCAAAGATGAAATTGACAAGGATGCTGCAGGTCTTGAGTTCAACGAAGCAAAAGCTCGTCTAGAAGAACTTCAAAGCGAGGAGAATACCCAAGAAAAAATCCAAGCAACTCAAGCCTATAAGAAAGCCCGTGCTCGCTTTCAAGCTGCTGGTGGCATGGTGTAGTAACACATGGTGTAGTAACACATGGGTAAATTATAACCCCGTAAACGAAGTAAGCAAGGGATTTAAACCCTATAAGCTCCGCGCTCTCCAAACCCCCCCCGAAACAGGGGGGTAGGGGAGCGTCTGGAGTTGGTCAAGGTCAGTCTGTTACTTGGATTAAGGTAATTCGATTAAGGAAGTTGTTAAACTAAGGAATCATCTCAACTATGGTCAGATGAGTGGTCAATTCCCAATTCCCCTCAATCATTAGATTAATCAGCAAGGCTGGATTAAGCACTACCAGTAAAAACGACTTCCGGGAACTTAGCCTGAGCCTCAGACATAGGTCTACGCCTACCTTCCTCTTGCCAGTAGTTAATAACTTCAGTGGCTTTGTTGAGGATTTCAATGCGATCAGCTTCAGTAATCCAGTGTTTGGCTTCCATCTCATCCTTGAGCTGTTCCCAGGCATCGTTCCGGGGCCAGAAAAAGTAACAAGTTAATGGGCTGGTGCCTTTGCCGACAATTTGATCAACTGCCAGGGCTACATTCTCATCTAGCCAGAGAACTTTTAATAGAAATTTTGACAATCAGGCCTCCCTCAGATATCCCAGGTTATCTTTAACTATAATCTATTGTACAATTGATGATTTTAGCGCAAGAAGACTGTTCTTGATCAAGATTCAGGGATAGGTTTGTAGTTAAATAGTTGGTAGTATTGGTGCTGATCAGCAATATTGGCTCAACTAGCCCAAGCGTGCATGATGCCTAGTTCAGAAACATTTATTCCTAACTTTAATGCCATAGTGGTGTTCGACATTGACGGCGTGGTGCGTGACGTTAGTGGTTCTTACCGTAGAGCGATCGCAGATACGGTAGACCATTACACTGGTGGTGCCTATCGACCCACTATGGTAGAGATTGACCAACTCAAATCAGAAGGGCTATGGAATAACGACTGGGATGCATCGCGAGAATTAGTTTATCGCTACTTTGAGGCTCAAGGAAAAACGAGATCCCATTTTTCTCTCGACTATGAAGCCCTTGTTGATTTTTTCAATTCTCGCTATCGAGGAACAGATCCCAACCATTGGACTGGGTACATTTGTGACGAACCGTTATTGTTACAACCCAGTTATTTACAGAGTTTGACAACAGCAGGGATTCCTTGGGGTTTTTTCAGTGGGGCAACACGACAGGAAGCGAACTATGCCCTAGAAGGACGACTCGGTCTCCAACGGCCTGTCCTAATTGCGATGGAGGATGCCCCTGGTAAGCCTGACCCTACAGGACTGTTTGCCGTAGTTCTACAGCTAGAACAGGAGCATCAAGTTAAGGTGGAATTGCCAGTTATCTACGTTGGTGACACAGTTGCTGACATGTACACTGTTGAAAAAGCCAGAGACTCTCATCCAGAACGAGTTTGGGTTGGGGTAGGTATTTTACCCCCTCATGTGCAGGAGATACCAGAACACCGGGAGGCTTATGGAGAGAGGCTAAAAGCTGCTGGTGCAACAGTGGTTTTTGATAATGTTGAGCAGCTGACTCCTGAACAGATTCAGAAAATAGTACATCAGGGTTAATAGTTGTTAATAGTTGTTCGCGTAGCGTGGCCTTTTGGCCAAGGTTGTTCGCGTAGCATGGCCTTTTGGCCAAGGTTGAAAGTTGTTCGCATAGCGTGGCCTTTTGGCCAAGGTTGAGAGTCCTTGAGGTTAAAAGTCAAAGTCAAAGTCAAAGTCAATAGTCAATCTTCCAAAAATTCACAGGTTGACGAAAACAAAAGCGAGGTCTTGGGGTTACCCCCAAGACCTCGCTGCATTAAAAGCGGCAAGCTCTTGACCTTGCCATTGGCATATCCGTTTCTCTGTGCTTAGTCGGACTTCACCCTTTAGCGTTTCAACAGCTCATCCTTTAGAGCCAGTAAATGTTACCCCAGAGATAAAGTAACGATTGAAGAAGGCGTAAATCCCCAAAGCCGGTATAGTAAAGACCATTGAGGCTGCCATAATGTAGTTCCAATAACTAATGTATTGCCCTTTAAAGGTATTTAAACCTAAGGGAAGGGTAAACATTCCTGGGTCAGACGTAATCATTAGGGGCATTAAGAAATTATTCCAAGACCCCATAAAAATAAAGATAGCTTGTGCTGCCAAAGCTGGCTTGGCTAAAGGCAGGACAACCTGCCAAAAGGTTTCCCAGCGACTTAATCCATCCAAGGCAGCAGCCTCTTCAAGTTCCTTAGGAAAATTGATAAAGAACTGCCGCATCATAAAAATAAAGGTGGCATTCACTGCACTCGGTACAATCAATCCTTGGTAGGTATTCAGCCATCCCAAAGACTTTAAGATTAAATAACCAGGAATTAGGGTGACTTGTCCAGGAATCATCAAAACTGCCAAGATTATTCCCAACAATAATGAATTACCTGGAAACTTAACTCTGGCTAAGGCATAACCTGCCATTGAGTTAAATATAATATTCAATCCTGTTACACAAACACCAACCAAGACACTGTTTAAAAACCAGCGCCCAAACAAAGGGGATTCAATAAAAATATTGCGGTAGTTATCGAAGGTAAAATCATGGGGTATAAAATTCAACCCGCCAGCGATAATTTCCTCAAGGGGTTTAAAGGAGGCTGATAAAGCCCAAGCAAAAGGTAAAAACGTAATAATGGCATAGAGGATAAGAATGCTATAAAATATCCCTCTGATCCAACGAAAATTATTCACTCTTATTTGATCTCCTAATTCGCTTTTTCTTCTCTAAAGAAGCCGCGTTGAATCAGTGTTGTCACTAGAATTACACCAGCTAACATTAATGCCAGTGCAGCGGCATAACCCATATCCAGACTTCTAAACGCATACTGGTAGATCAGAAGCACAACCGTCAGGGTTGAGTTGTTTGGACCACCGGTGCCACCGGAGAAGATGTAAGACTGGTCGAATAACTGAAACGTACCGATGACACCCATAACCATAACGAAAAATGTAACTGGTTTGAGTAAAGGCACAGTAATATTTATGAACTGATCGAACTCATTGGCACCATCGAGTTTTGCCGCCTCATAAACGGATCTAGGTATATCTTGTAGCGCAGCCAGGTAAATCACCATGAAAAACGGTGCTGTAGACCAAATATTCATAATCATAATGGATTTGAGAGCCACGCTTGGGTCTCCTAGCCAGTTATAGGTTGGTAAACCAAAAAAGTCTAGTAATCCATTAAGTAGACCATTAGAATTATAAATCCAGATAAATATTAGGGTTAAAACTGCTGAAGAAGTGACAGTCGGGAGAAAGAAAATAATCCTAAACCATTTTTTGCCTTTAATTTCTTTATTTAGGACTAGAGCTAAAACCAGAGCCAGGATTGTTTGACAAGGAACAACAATAATGACATACTCAATTGTATTTTTTAGCGCAATCCAAACTCGCTCATCGTCAAAGGTACGAAGGAAATTTTTTAACTCAACAAATCGATAACTCAGCCCTCCTAAAATTTCAACCTTATGGAATGAAAGGAAGATTGCATAGATAATTGGTGCAATCAAAAAGGTTCCTAAAACTAGAATAGTAGGAGCCATGAAGAGGTAGCCAGATATAGCTTCCCTAACTTTGGCTTTCTGCCAAAATCTCTTCAATTTGACATCCCTCGATTTGACGTTTTGGTCAACTTCAAGTTGAGCTTTAGCTAGTGACATTTGTTAGTAGTTACTTGCTTGAATTTCTTTGTTAGCAGTTTGTTGTGCTTTTTTCATGGCTGACTTCAAGGATTGCTCACCCAGTAAAGCACTAAGAAACTGATTGTCGAAATGGGTCATAAATATTGGCAATTGTTCATCCCCTTGCCAAATTGTGGCGTACTCAGCACCAGCGATAAAGGGGGTGTACAGAGGATTCTGTTCATAGCCAAGTTCTGATATGACCGATTTCCGAGCCGGGATTGCCAGTCCTCCCTTCGCCCAAGCTTTCATCCCTTCCTTGCCAGTCAAATAGGAAATAAGTTCCCAGGCAGCCTCTTTATTTTTAGCTTGCTTATTCATGACATAAGCAACGGTATAAACCATGCTTCCTTTGTGGTTACCGATACTGGGAACTTCCGCAGTGCCAAAGTCAATCTTGGGAAATGTCTGTTGTAGGTAAGGAATCGCATAACTACCTTCAATAACCATTGCTGCCTTGCCTTGGCCAAACATTTCGCTTCCAGAACTGGCTCCAACGTCTGACGGTATGGCAGCAGAAGGGTTTTGTCGATACATATCCATCAAAGGTGTTAGACCTGATAGGCTTTGGCGAGTCGCGAAGACAGCCTTGCCCTTCTGGTCAACTAACTCACCGCCAAAGGCTTTGATCATAAAGTAGTGACGAGATAGTTGTGGCGTGATGCCCAACCCATATAGGTCAACCCTGCCATTGTGAGTTGTATCCCTGGTCAATTTTTTGGCATAGTCCTCTAACTCTTCCCAGGTTTGGGGAGGGTGAGTTATACTAAGTTGATCGAAATATTTTCTATTGTAGAAAAGGGCAAGGGTTGTAAAATCCTTAGGTAATCCGTAGGTTTTGCCATCGGATTGGAAGGCTTCGGATAGATGGGGAGCAAAGTCATCTAAATCTAGGTCCTCAGTGATGTAATCATCAAGAGGTTCCAAGACTCCATGAGTCATGAGTAAGGGAGCATCTAGGGCATCTACATAGAAGACATCAGGAGCAGCATCACCAATCAACCGAGTCTTAATGACATCCATATATTGGTCAGTGATCACTTCAAACTTGACTTTTATGCCAGGATGTGATGCTTCAAACTCCCTCAGTACCTGCTCAAGGAGCTGTTTTTCCTCCGGGCTGCTCTGCCAGCCGCTGAGGGTCACAGTAGAAATGTTACTGGCGATACTGCGGCTACAGCCAGTTAGGAACACAATTAGAGATACTAAAATTAGACATCTCGAAAGGATTTGCTTCATGATAAGTAAGGACGGCAAGGGCACCTCCTCAGACGGGAAAACTTATTTCCCGTCTGAGGAGGTGGCTATGTACCTAGAAATAATTAGTAAATACAGATGAAGATATGGTGATTGAGATAACTCGACATCCAAGATGGCTTTCTACAGCTTATTTCTTAAGGTCTCCAATATGGCTTTCTACAGCTTATTTCTTAAGGTGTCCTTATTTCTTAAGGTGTAAAGCTGTTACTAGCCATATTTATGGGGGTAAAGCTAGCTGTTAGTAGCCAACTTTATTATTGCTTATCTTTATTATACCACCACTTATCTTTAGCTTTAATTATGATTATCCATGATCCTCATCCTGGCTACAGTCTTGACTAACTGAACTACGTAAGCCTGAGATCAAGACTATGAAAGCGATCCCGCCTTTTTTTTTTTCGCTAGCCAGGTCGTGGTACCTCTTGGCTCGATCCGTCAGATGAAAGATTTCAGTGAATATACTTAATTGTATTTTTGTTGCAATATTTTACTTTTTTTGAGATATTAGACTTAAGGTACCTGTTGCCCCAGGGATAAAAAAGGCAACAGCTGTACTTAGGTCAGTATTGGTATGTAGATATTGATATGTAGATATCGGTATGTAGATATCGGTTCTGGCTACATCGGGATTCCTAAACAAGGGAATAAGGCATTGGCCATGATTTTTCCTCATGATCCATGTCTATCCCCCTTGCTCCCCCGTTAATTGAATAGCGTAGCCTCCGCTGCTATACCCCGTCATGACCATAGCTCTCCCCATAGGGCATAGCCCTTAGGAAGTAACCCTTAGGGACTATTGAAAAGTACTACTTTTCGTATTTCTAAGGGGTTGGGTGAAGGCTAGAGAATAACTGTTATTGAAAAGTACCCCTTCTCGAAAAGTAAGGGTTAACGGAGTGTATAGCAGATGTCGCAGAAGCTAGACCTTCCTGGACTCTACCAGGAGTAAGGAAGGCTATGGTAGGTCTTCTGCGAAAGTAAGCAAGTCTTACTTCCCTAGTGATGTAAATGGCATAGACTCCTCTTGTAAAACCCCTTTTAGCCGAAGGAGGTTTTAGAAGAGGGTATAGGGGGGATTTAAGAGCAAGCCAAGAGGGTTACGCTATGGGCACGCTACGCCCATCAAGAAGGGGGATGCTATGGGGAGGATATGGCATAGGAGTTTCTACCTGCCTGCCGATCCAGTACAGGTGCTACCTGAACCCATACGATTTACTCGTCTCCATCAAATTCGCCATTTAAGTCCTCTCTATCTAGCTACCTGAACCGCTATGCTCAGACTCATATCCGATGTCGCCCCAGAAGCTCCGTCTTTACCGCGATTGCCAGAGTTGCTAAAGCCCCTAAACAAGGAAGCACGACCGCCGCTTAGCCCTACTGAAAAAATTCCCAAGGGAGAGATTCGCTCTAGCCTGAGGGCTGCAACCCTTGACGGCGTGTTTTCCACCTTCTTTTCCTGTATCACAGCTGAGGTTTTCCTCACTAACTTCTTGCTGCAACTCGGGGCTAGCAACTTTGAAATCGGTATTCTTTCAGGGATACCTCTACTGGCGAATTTTCTACAGCCTATTGGTGCTTATTTATCTGACCGATCCTACAGTCGCCACTGGTTTATCATCAAAACCTTCATTCCTTCGCGACTACTATGGTTATTTGTCCTAGTAGGCATTGGGATGTTCTGCACTGGTCTGGCTCCAGCTCATCATCTAGTGTTGTGTACACTGGCGATTAACCTGATCACTCACATTTTTGGAGCTTTGGGTAGTCCCTCTTGGTCTAGCTGGATGGCGGTGTTAGTTCCTGTTCGCCTGCGAGGGCGCTATTTTGGATTGCGCAATAGCTTTACTAATTTAACCAACCTACTTTGTGTTCCCCTACTTGGATACATTGTTTCTAACTGGCAAGGTGGGCAAATTCAAGGCTATGGCGTAATCTTGATTTTGGCTATCGTAGCTGGAATACTAAGTCTAGTCTTTCAGTTCTTCATGGTAGATATCACTCCTCAGATACCTTCAAAGAAGACTGCGAAGACTGATGAGACTACTGATGAAACCTTAGAGTCTGAGGAGCCGACGCCCTCTGATTATGCTGCCCTATTGAAAGACTCAAACTTCCTAATCTTTGTACTCTACTTTGGATTGTGGATGTTTGCCTTCACCCTCAGCGCTCCCTTTTTCAATGTTTATCTGCTCGACAATTTGGGCTTAGATGTGGGTTGGGTAACTCTCTATACTAGTCTGATGGCTGGGGCAAGTTTATTGACACTGATCTACTGGGGTAAGTTGTCTGACCTGATCGGAAATCGTCCAGTACTAGTGATGGTTGGGATTCTCCTATCCGTGATTCCCTTACTTTGGCTTGGAATCGGCAGCCCAACAACTCTCGCTCTTTGGGTTTGGCTACCCCTTTTATTCTTCGGGACAGGTTCAGCTGCAGCAGCCATTGACCTGTGTGCCAATAACATCCAAATCGAGATATCACCAGCCCACAAACCCTCCACCTATTTTGCAGCAGCTGCAGCATCAGCCGGATTAGGTGGTGCTATAGGTAGTATGTTTGGTGGCTTTTTAGCCGAGTTGCCTCACTTCGGTGGTTTGCCAACATTATTTGCCCTATCAGCAGTGGTGCGATTGGCTACCCTTTTACCTTTGGCATTTGTCCGGGAGCCACGGGGTCGGAACCTCAAACAACTGCTGCTTCGTAACCGTGCTTGAACAGCAATAGTTTAGTCAATTGTTATGAGTTTAGGGTGCGTTATTAACGCACCCTAAAAGTATAGTTAAGACTTAAAGTTATTGCGTAAGTCCTGAACTAATTACTCTTGATAAACACTAAGGTTGGTCACCTAGTGTAAGCCTTGGTAATTTCCGGTAATCCCTGGAATTATCAACTAGGTTGCAGACTAAGGATTAGCTTCCTACGTTGGTTTGGTCATGACACCCAAGAGTGAACTCCAGCTTTTGGCTCTGTCGCTAGTCATTAAGACAAAGGCAAAATGTGTGATTAGCAAAACACAAGCCATTCCAACATTGTCGTTCGCGTAAGCGTGTGCGAAGCACTTGGATAACTTTACCGAATCGAGAGCACTAAAAATGCAAAATTACGTATTTGTTATTGACGCAAACTTTCAACCATTAAACCCAATTATCCCAAAGAAAGCACGTCGGTTATTGGATAAAGGTAAAGCGGCGGTTTTCAGGATGTACCCGTTCACAATCATCTTAAAAACGTCGATCAATAATCCAACCATATCACCATGTAAAATCAAAATTGATCCTGGCAGTAAGGTGACTGGATTTGCCTTAGTCCAAGACGGCCAAGTCATTTGGGCAATGGAGCTAGAACACAGAGGAGGATTAATTAAGAAAAAACTCTCGTCTAGAAGCGCTGTAAGGCGTGGGAGACGTAACCGAAACACCCGCTATAGGAAACCCAGGTTCCTTAACCGTAAGCGTCCAGAGGGATGGCTCCCCCCTAGTCTAGAACACAGAATTTTGACTACCCAGACTTGGGTGAAACGATTGATTAAATTCTGCCCAGTTAACGAAATTTGGGTTGAAAGAGTTAAGTTTGATGCCCAAAAAATGCAGAATCCTGAAATCAGTGGTATTCAGTACCAGCAAGGAGAACTAGCTGGGTATGAGGTTAGAGAGTATTTACTCGAAAAATGGGGAAGGGAATGCACTTACTGTGGGAAAAAATCAGTTCCATTGCAGATTGAACACATTTATCCAAAATCCAAAGGAGGAAGTGAACGTGTAAGTAATCTTTGCTTGGCTTGTGAAAAGTGCAATCAACGCAAAGGGAACAAACCTATAGAGGACTTTCTGAAAAAGAAGCCAAGCCTACTTCAAAAAATCAAAACCAAAGCGCTTTCGCCATTAAAAGATGCGGCGGCGGTGAATACAACTCGGAACAAGCTAGTTAAAGTACTTCAAAAGACGAAACCTGTGGTTACTGGAACGGGAGCACAGACTAAGTACAACCGGACTAAATTAGGATTTCCTAAGGAACATTGGATCGATGCTGCTTGTGTTGGGAACATTGAGGCTTTGACTTTGAAAACCTTTCAACCGCTTCTGGTTACTTGTAAAGGACAAGGGGGCAGACAAAAAGCGGCACTCAATAAATACGGTTACCCCATCAGACACAACCCGCTGAAGCCAATCAAAGGTTGGTGTAGTGGGGACATAGCCAAAAACCTTTTGACTGGGGAGTTTGGAAGAGTTAACCCTAGAAGTAAGAGTAATTCCTTCAATTACACAGTTTCTGGAAAAAAGGCGATAAGCTTACACGTTAAAAACTTGTGCAGAGTTCACAGGAAAGATGGTTATACTTACGGATTTTGCCAGTAAATACCAGAAACTACCTGGAAATAGTCTTCCTATTACATTCAGGTTATTTTCACTTAAGGTTGAAGAAATTTGCTAACGCCTCAACCATCATTGGTGGCCAACGGCGGACATGCTCTACCCAGTCTAAGTCCTGGTATCGCTTATCGAGACCAACGGCTGCCACCCAATTACTCTCAGCTTCCCCCCGTTTTCCGTCAGCCCACAACACAGCTGTTAAAGCAGCTCGGAGATCGGCAAATTGGGGGTATTTTCGTATGGTGTTGCGCATGATGCGCGTGGCTTCTTTGGTTTCACCAATTTGATATAGGGCCAGAGCATAGTTAGCATAGGCAAAGGCAAACTTGGGCGCTAACTCGATGGATTTTTGGTAATTTGCGATCGCTTCTGTCCATTGGCCTAGTCCTGCCTTCGCATTCCCCAAGTTGTTGTAAGCCATGGCATCATTGGGATCAAGTTTTAGCAATCGCTCATAGTCAGCAATGGCATCTTGCCATCGTCCTTGTGCTTCATAGGCAGCACCACGATTTAGATAAGGGTCAGTGGCTTCTGGTGCTAACTCAATGGCGTGAGTAAAGTCTGCGATCGCATCGTCTAATTTATTCTGGCTGACTCTAAGGTTACCCCGATTACTCCAACCAACGGGATTATCTGGTAACAGCTCAATTAGCTGAGTCCAGTAATTTTCAGCAGTTGGGAATTTCCCCTGATTCGTAGCAGCAAATGCCTTTTTCCTTAACTGGTTAATTTGTTTTATCTGAGCCTTAGTCAATTCTGGGAATTGGGTTTGCGCCATTGCTGGGGGTGTGATTATCGTAGCAGCCGATACAACGACAAGCAGTAAAATCAGTAAAATCCGAATCAAGCGTTTCATATATTATTTGAACTGAGACCGCAATCTTGATATTCCTTGCTACTGACTATTAACTACTAATTACTAACTACTAACAACTACTCATAGCCCAAATGTTTCCGAGCCGCTGAGGTGGCGACGCGACCCCGAGGTGTGCGGTGCAGGAAACCAATTTGTAACAGATAGGGTTCATAAACTTCTTCAATGGTTTGAGCATCTTCTCCAGTAGAGGCTGCCACTGCTTCTAAACCAACTGGTCCGCCATTGAACTGTTCAATCATTACCTTGAGCACCAGTCGGTCTGTCCAATCTAACCCCATCGGGTCTACATTAAAGATTTCCATGGCTTGAGCTGCTACATCCTGGTTAATTTGCTCAATGGCTTTGACTTGAGCATAGTCTCGCACTCGCCTTAGGAGTCGGTTAGCAATTCGAGGTGTGCCACGAGACCGACGGGCAATTTCTTCAGCGCCATCTTCCGTTACTATGGCCTTGAGCAATTGAGCTGTCCTCGTTACAATTAAACTCAATTCATCGATCTCATAGAAGTGTAAGCGTTGGATCATACCAAAGCGATCGCGTAGGGGTGAGGTTAAAGAACCTACTCGTGTGGTTGCCCCCACTAAGGTAAACTGTGGCAAAGGAATACTGCGGGTTTTGGCACTCTGACCCTTACCAATAGTGATATCCAATCGATAGTCTTCCATGGCTGGATATAGCAATTCCTCTGTCATGCGCGATAAACGATGGATTTCGTCTATAAATAAAATATCCCCAGGTTTGAGATTAACCAGAAGCCCCACAATATCTCGTGGACGCTCTAAGGCAGGTGCAGCAGTAATTTTACAATTCACCTCCATCTCAGTTGCCAAAATTAGGGACATGGTTGTTTTCCCTAATCCTGGTGGTCCATACAACAGCAGGTGATCCATGGCCTCATTTCTGGCTTTGGCAGCTTGAATGCCAATTTCCAAAACTCCTTTGAGTTCTTTTTGTCCGATGTAGTCGGCTAAGCGCTGTGGTCTAATACTCTCTTCTTGATGACCAATTTCCTCAGCGGTGGCCGTTGCTAGTAGTAGCTCCCCATCGCTTTGCCTCTGACGAGGATTACCCCGACCCTTTCGTTTCTTATTGGATTTGGGTTCTCTATCTGGGTTTTGGTACTGTTGTCTAAAAGACGTTATGGCCATGGGTCATACTTTATCCTTCATACTTCATACTTAGTTTACTTATGCTGGCTAAGAGAATCTTACCGTGTCTGGATGTAAAAGCTGGGCGAGTTGTTAAAGGGGTCAACTTTGTTAATCTTAAGGACGCTGGTGATCCAGTGGAATTAGCACAAGTTTACAATGATGCTGGTGCAGATGAGCTGGTGTTTTTGGATATAACTGCTACCCATGAAGACCGAGACATTATTATTGATGTAGTCTACCGTACAGCCGAACAAGTGTTTATTCCCTTGACCGTGGGGGGTGGCATCCAGTCTTTGGAAAATATTAAATTATTATTAAGAGCAGGAGCCGATAAGGTGAGTATTAATTCGGCTGCTGTACGCAATCCGGACTTTATTAATCAAGCCAGCGATCGCTTTGGTAATCAGTGCATTGTAGTTGCTATTGATGCTCGTCGTCGGGAAGATCCTGATAATCCTGGTTGGAATGTTTACGTGCGAGGAGGGCGTGAGAACACTGGTATTGATGCGATCGCATGGGCAAAAGAGGTGGCACAACGGGGAGCTGGGGAACTTCTGGTTACTAGTATGGATGCGGATGGAACCCAGGCTGGGTATGACTTAGAGCTAACGCGCACTATGGCTGAACAGGTGGAAATTCCTGTGATTGCCTCCGGTGGTGCTGGCAACTGCGATCATATTTATCAGGCTCTGACTGAGGGCAAAGCCGAAGCAGCGTTACTAGCTTCCCTGTTGCATTACGGGCAACTGAGTGTATCTGAAATTAAAACCTATTTGAACCAGCATCAAGTTCCGGTGCGATTGCCATAGTAGACTAATGGATTATTTTTCCGAAAGATTTAAGTTTTGTTGTGTAGTATTAAGTAGTTTAATGGTTTGCAGCGATTTTTATAGCTGCTAAACTAAATATGGATCCAATATTAATTTTTGTAAAAAATGCTGGTGATAATTCTAATATTTGATGTGGCCTTGGTGGCTTGGTCACTGCACCTGATGCAGGAAGCCTTTGATACCCAAGAGTTCTCTCTGATGCTGGCTGGTACCTTAGTAGCTATGTCAGCAGCAGCTATGTTAGTTGTTTATTTTCTGATGAACAGCTGCATGGGGTATCTTACCCAAATGGCTCAGTCTCCCAGCGTATTCTACTGATCGAGATAATTTCATTCTCAAAACACTTGACTTAGCTGAGCTATCAAGGTAGACTAGGTAATGGACTATAAAATTACGGGGTTATAGCTCAGTTGGTAGAGCACCTCAATGGCATTGAGGGGGTCAGCGGTTCGAATCCGCTTAGCTCCATATTGTTTAAATATTGATTAAAGGCTGAAGTCTTTTAGCCTGAGGGGTAGCGCTAGGGTAGCTTGGCTATCAGTCTTCAGTAATAAGGTTAGAATTTGTTGACGGTTGACGGTTGACGGTTGGCGGGAAACTCTTAAAACAAGCCTTCGGAGTGACGAGGGGGGAAAACCCGTGAGACTTGATGGTGAGATGTTGAGATTAAAACCTCTTTATCGAAGACGAATTCGCTGTAATCGGCGAGGTCATCTAGACCAATCAAATTTAGGATGATCTCAGCCACTAGCCAGGTGCTGACTTTCAGAAATACATTGTTCCACTGATGATTCATTGCTCTGAGGTTTAAACATTTGGTAGGTAGAGGTTTTGTCTGGCTTCTGTTTGTTCAGATGTACCTAAATCTCTACTTCAATTCCAGAGCGACGAATCCGCAAAAAAGTCAAAAAGTTTTATTTAATAAAATTTCCCATATTGATTGGTGTTGAAAGTTCACGGTTTAGGGTTGACAGTTGATATCACTTTAGGTTAATCACTTTGCTGATTAGCGATCGCGTTTTGTGATTTGAACCGAATTTGGGATTATAGCGCTGCATTGGTTTGATCATAATGTTTGCATCAATTCTTATGAGTTACCTGTGCCCGGTTTCCTGTTCTTGACTTGTGCAAAAAGCCTAGTCAACCTTCACGCTCCCTTAAGGATTTCGATGGGATCCCCTTGGTGCAACACTTTACCGGTTTCTGAAACAGGCACATTTGTATTCACACTTAATTTGTAGAAATGATTGAAACGAGCGCTGGTTGTCCAGGATGGTAGAGTTTCCTTGCGCTTCGCCATAAAAGTTTTTTGGAAATTAGCAGTAGCTTCTCCTGTCTGAGGGTCTCGTGCTAAAACAATACAACGTTGACAGGGATTAATTCCTTCTATCAAAGCTTCCCCTACTTTAAACTGAATAGATTGCCCTGATTCGGAAAACAATTGGTCTTCCCAGAAAGCGGGAACTCCTCCAATTTCTAGATTGGCTCGAACCCGACTTCGTATGTCTTCAGGACTTATTTCAGGGAACCAAGAAGCAATGGTTTCAATCGTAGCGCTACTAATAATAGTAGGACCACGAGCATTGGTATCGTCTGGGAAACCAGTGCTGGTGTTCTGCACTACTTTAACTGGAAAATCGAAGTAATCCTTTAACCAAGCTTCGAGAGCAGCTCGCCCATGATCAATATGAAAGGTAATGTTTTGGTTTGTGCCCTGAATTTGTAGCGATAGCAATTGGGATTGGATATCGAAGACCGACCGCAGCAAGTAGACTTTGGCATTGCGCTTACCATTGACAAATTTACCTTGCTGATCGAATAGGGCAAATTCCCGGTCATGGTTTAGGGCACCACTTTTGAGGAGAGTGGCGGTTTCGAGTTCAATCCGATCAAGGGATTTAATCGGGTAGATATAGATAGCCTTGAGGTAAGGTATTGCAATTTTCATAACGAGTGAGCGACATTGCTTATCCTTTTAAGGCAAAAGGCAAAAGGCAAAAGGCAAAAGGCAAAAGGCAAAAGGCAAAAGGCAAAAGGCAAAAGGCAAAAGGCAAAAGGCAAAAGGCAAAAGGCAATATTCAAGATTGTTTTAAGCGATGCAGCGCGGTCTTGGGGAGGCAGCGCGGTCTTGGGGGTCTCCCCCATGAGCGACTGCCGTGGTTTCCACGGGGCTTACAAGGTGCGGACGCAGGTTCCGCACACAGACCCAAAACCATGAGCGACTGCATCAAGACAGGGAATCTGCCTCAAAGAAGACTTTACCTCATCATTGCAATAAACGCTATATAATAGCTTACAAATAACAGATAAAGAATGATATAGCAATAATAATCAAGACTCCATCAGCTTTATCCTAGTTGTAACTATTTCTATCAAGTAAAGCATTTTTTTATAAACTTGGTAGGGATCACAGGGCAAACTTATCTAAACTTAGTTAATAAATACATTAATTTATCATAACACCAGGGATATCAAGGAAAGCGATCGCTAATCCCACCAAGCGATCGCTAATGTTGGTTTTGTTACTTACCTTAAACAAACGTAATAAACTTTAAGTTTTACCAGAAGAAATTAGTTAAGCGATCGCTAAGTTATAATGACAGCTAATTTATGCTAGTAAGCCAAATATATAGGGTTTGCCCCCAGTTGGCAATCATGAAGCTGAATCAAATTCTTAATCAAATCAAAGTCTCTCTAACCCCTTCGTCAACTAAAAATCATTACCAAAAGGTTGAAGAAATAGCCTATAAGCTTTCCCAAAATCGCCTACTAGTAAAAGGTGAAGGGGATGCGGAGCACGACTGGCATAAAGCTGAGCAAATTGTTAAAAATCCTTTGACGTTAGCCTTGTTCAAGTGCCATCAACCTTTCATCAGCATAGAAAAAAAGTTTTTAGAGCCTGTTCTGGATTACCTCAATAGATTAGCATTGCTAGAAATTTTGGGACTAGTTGGTAATCTATCTCTACTTGTTGGTGTGATTGTCTTTATTGGTGGTGAGCAAGATAGACGAAATGCTGAAGTTTATCAGGCATGGCAAGTAGTTACAGCAGCCTATGACCAAGCTGGCAGTGGCGGCAGAAAAGAAGCTCTGGAATTCCTAAACTCAAGACCAAGGCGTATTCCCTGGTTTTGGTTGACCTGGCGGAGACAGAACTTAGATAGTTTACAGGCTCCAAAGGCTTATTTGAAGGGAGTCCAGCTCCCTGGTGCGAAGCTAGTTAACGCTAATTTATTTGCAGCTAATTTATTTGCAGCTAATTTAGAAAAAGCTGGTTTATCTAGAGCTAATTTGCAGAAAGCTATTTTAGATGAAGCTAATTTACAGCAAGCTTATTTAATTAAGGCTAAGTTACAGCAAGCTAGTTTATCTGAAGCTAAGTTACAGAAAGCTAATTTAGGGAATGCTAAGTTACAAGAAGCTTATTTATTTAAGGCTAAGTTACAGCAAGCTAAGTTAAATATAGCTAAGTTACAGCAAGCTGATTTAGAGCAAGCTAATTTAGAAAATGCTAGTTTAGTTGGAGCTAAATTACAGAATGCTCATTTAGCTGGAGCTAATTTAAAGAACGCTAATTTAAAGAACGCTAATTTAGCTGGAGCTAATTTAGCTGGAGCTGATTTAGCTGGAGCTGATTTAAAAGACGCGATTTATTCAAATGAAATAAGATCGGAATCCTGTAAATATGACGATACCTATGATCCTTGTCGCACCATATTTCCTGAAGGTTTTGACCCTAAAGCTGCTGGCATGAAGTTAATCAAGTAAGTTAAAGATATACCTAAACGATAATTATTAAAATTCAACACTACAGGCTACTCTTTAATCAAGACTTGCTTTACCCAAGCTACATCTGCGGTCGATAAAGGTGGTGGGGGGTTTTGACTATAATCAATCGCTAAATCATAACTCCCTTGGTCGTAAAGCTGATGTAATAATTGTTGTAAATTAACCGTAGGTTCTCGATCGCCTGGTTGGAGAGGTAAAGGAAACGAAGGTATTGCTTGGGGGAGATTGAAGGCATATAAATCGGCTTGGGGACGTTCTTGAGAACGGCTGACCACGATTCGATAGTGGCTCTGGAAGGCTTGAGTATTCATAGCCATCGGTTTTCCTTGACGCAGTAAATCAATTTCCACTAAATGGGTTAAGCTATCTAATATTTTTTGCCGTTTGGTTTCATAAGTGCTGCGCCCTTCTGCAGACCGTTTGTTTTTGGGAGAAAGAATTTCGATAACAGTAATTACTTTGCAAGTTTCTACCTTTCGCACTTCTAAATACCACTTCTTGATGCAGTCGCTCATGGGGGGAACCCCCAAGACCGCGCTGCATCGCTCCCTAACCGTTTCAGTCATCGGTAGAGCAATCTTCATTGGTTTAAGGCTAGGAGCAGCAACGGTAACCAGAGCTGAGGGATCTTGGTGGTTGCTTTGAGAACTTTGAACAACTACATCATCAGGAATTCCTACTAGCATCGAATCATCACCAGTAGCGTTGTAGACTCTTTCCTCAATTGCTACCCGATACTTCGGACGTAGTTGGGGGTTAAGGCTTTGGGCAATCAGGACAATTAGCGACTTGTGAACTTGTGACCAATATTCTGGTTTTTCCAGATAGGGATTCATCCCAGGAAAAGGTGAAGGCATATTGTGTGTTGAGGCGGTGAAGTGGTATAATTGCTAGATTAACGAAGAAGTCTGGCTCTTTGGTAGCTGCAACCTGGCCAGTATTTTTCGGAAACTTCCGGAAAATCACCAGGATTTGACGATGTGTTATACCAATTTATAAAATTAAGTGGTATAATAGCGTCTAAATAAAATTAATCTTAAGACAGCTAGGGTCTGGGTTAACCCCCTAAGCTGCTATATCCTTAGGATTTAAGCAACGTTTAACAAAAAGTCTCTCAAAGTCTTACTCCGTATAGCTTTGAGATTTTAATAATTCAGTTTTTACTAACTAGCATCTGAATGCCTAAAAGTTTTGCCTAGCAATACTCTTAGGCATTTTTTTTGAGAAATTAGCATCCCTTGATGGCAAAGAAGCATTTTGACATCCTCACCGTCCTAGAAGAACGGTGATTCCTAAACCTCACGATTTAAGTTTCTGCTTCAATGCAACCGCCTCCACCCTCAAGGGGTTTTATGGTCTTACGTTCGCTCCACAGACTATCCCCGCAAGTCCTGCGGTTCTCATGTATCGAGTTTCAAGAAAAGTCTTGATGTAATGCATGATTCAAGGGTTGGACTTCCATTGCCCTGTCCTCTTTTCCCGGTCTACCGATTTGGCTGCGCCGCCAGGTTACTGGACTTCGCTCGTATAGGCTGTCTGAATCCATCGTCTCGGGTGGGTCATTGACCATCTTCATGGTAACATAAAGCCGTCCTATAAGGACGGGGTTTCAGACCCAATTTTTTTGATGAATCAAGTTGACCTAGCGTTTACTCCAGCTCTAGACCAAGCCCAACTGATCCGCAAGGGTGAGATATCACCCCTGGAATTAGTCCAACTCTACCTTGAACGGATCGAAGCATTAAATCCCCAACTGGGCAGTTACTTCACTGTGGCGTCTGAAATGGCACTTGCGGATGCTAAAACCAAAACCGAACAACTTGCCCAAACTACTGATACCTCTAAACTTCCTCCATTTTTTGGTGTTCCAATTGCGATTAAAGACCTCAGGGCTGTAGAAGGACTACCTTGTAGCTTTGGTGTTGCTGCGCTCAAAGACAATATTGCTGAGTATGATGATGGGGTAATCACCCGCATCAAGCAAGCTGGATTCATTATTTTAGGTAAAACTGCTACCTCTCAACTGGGTTCTTTACCCTATACCGAACCCCCAGGATTTCCACCGGCTCGCAATCCTTGGAATCTGGACTACACACCAGGGGGGTCTAGTGGGGGTTCAGCGGCAGCAGTAGCAGCTGGCTTATCTCCCATTGCTCAAGGTTCCGATGGTGGGGGTTCCCTGCGCGGTCCAGCCTTTTGCTGTGGTTTGGTGGCGATTAAACCGACACGAGGTCGTATTTCTTACGCTCCAGTAGGAGACTTTCAAAGTGGTATTGCTAGTATTGGTCCAATGGCACGGACGGTAGCTGATGCAGCTGCTTTACTGGATGTCATGTCTGGCTATATTACTGGAGACCCTTACTGGTTACCTGACCCAGAGATATCGTTTCTAGAGGCTACGGAACAACAACTGGATAATTTGCGGATTAGTTTTGCGACATCCATTAAACCGATGGGAGAAGCGTCAGCTGTATGTGAAAAGATTGTGGTGGAAACGGTGCAGCGACTGGAAGGGATGGGACATCTGGTTGAACCGGGTTGTCCAGATTTCAGTGACATAGTAGAACCGTTTAAGACAGTATGGCAAGCTGGGGTAACGTCAGCAGGAATTCCCTTAGAAGCCTTAAGTCCGATGAATCGCTGGATTGCTGAACAATCTGGTTCTGCTGGGGAATACTTACAAGCGGTGACTAAGCTACAAATTATAGCGCGTCAAATTGTGGGATTCTTTAACAACTATGATGTGCTAGTGTTACCGACTTATTTACATCCACCGATTCGGGTAGGAGAGTGGGACGATTTGAGTTATGAAGAAACCTTGGAGAATATTATTAATTGGATTGGACCGTGTCCACCATTTAATGCTACTGGACTTCCTGCGATCGCAATTCCTGCTGGTTTTGATGAGAAGGGCTTACCTGTCGGAATTCAGTTAGTGGGACCTCCAGCATCAGAAGCAAGACTATTAGCATTAGCGGCTCAGTTGGAAGCAGCAAACCCTTGGATTAATAATCGTCCCACAATAGCAACGGAAGTATAGTTTAGGACATAATATTTGGCTTTAAAGGGAACAGGGAATAGGGAACAGGGAACAGAAATATGTCTTCACTTTGGCTTCGACCAAATCCAACTATCCCTCTTGAGCCTAATCCGATAGTGCCAACCTAATTGGGTAGTTAACATCCGCCTTGGCGTTAATATGAACTTGCACCTCGGTCTGCCAGTAACACCACCTTGATTCCTTGAGGTAATCGCTTCTGAGCCGATTGAATCATTTCTCGATAATCCCTGAACGATATACTGGCACTGCCATGAGCCATGACCCGCGCTCGCCACGCGGCTTGGCGCGACCTCGATGCACCACACACAGCCGCACGCTCACAATACTTCTCCCAAAATAACGAGGTGTCTAATGCCAGATAGATTACCTGTTCTTGCCAATTGGTCAAAGCTGCTTCAATTAAACTGCCATAGAGTCGATGCACATTGATTCGGGGTAATGGCTGCCAACGCTGGATTTGTCTTTGTTTGCTGGCAGCATATTGACCCCGGCACGGCATATAGACCGTCCATTTAGTCAGATTCACACTACCGGTATGTACCAGCGCCACGCTCCATCGATAAACAAACAGTCAGATGAGCCAAATGCGCCCAATCACCTTGACCCATCCATTGATTCAAGGCATTGTAGAGGCGGGAGTTTTTTTTCACAGCATCTTCAAGGTATGAGTGGTATCTGTCTTGAGGATGCTGGCTCCCCACATTCTTGCGTCAATCCCTCCTATTCCCCTCCTGGCTTACATTTGATTGTTCCTAATTGATGCTTTTGTCAGTCAACCAGGTGTACTAGTTACGATTTTGTTAGGGAATGCAGAACTGCCATGATTGCATATAGACGGTTCTCTGCCTCTGGGAAAATCCTAGAATGCGCGCCATCTGCAATTTTCTGGCTTACTTCTTCATAGTCAGTTTCATCTTGGGTAAGATGTATGGGCATACAATGAAGGAATACCCAGTCTGGATTCTCAATTTCTTGAACTTTCTCTTCATCAACTCTATAGGGAGCTAATATCTCTTTAGAGCGTAGCTTTTCTTCTGATGTATCACCCAAGGAGTGGGTATCAGCGAATACAGCATCGGTATTGACAATTTTAGCTGGATTGTTTATCATGATAGTACTACCACTATGCTCCGAAAAGGTTTTGATTTTTTGAAGCACCTCCGAAGGTGGAAAACAATCCTCTTTCTCTGGACACATTAACAAAAAGTCGATGCCAACTGCTGAGGCGGCAAGCATCACAGAATGGGTTACATTATTATTACCCATGCCAAACCAGGTAATCTGTCTGCCACCAATAGATTGTCCTTCGAAATATTGCCATTCCTCCAAGAGCGTAAATATATCTGTTAGTCCCTGTAGTGGATGAAAAGTTTTGGTCATGGCATTAATGATTGGCACGGTGGAATGTTTCGCTAATTTCCGGATAAAATGATCGCCATTAGAACCGTGAACTCGCACATATCCCAAATGAAACCAGGGTAACTGACTACCACTCAGTACCCTAGCTACATGTGAGATTTTTTCGTTGCTATAGGTTCTGGGGATAGTTTCTAGATTAAAGTGTTGGTTGCAACAAGCGCCCATTTCATTTAATGCAACGCTATATGAGCCAATGGTTCGAATAGATGGATAATTAAATAAAGAGTAGGGTCTAACCCCTTTTAGAGAATTTGCATAAAAAGGCGGATGTTTGTTATCTCGAGTGTAAGCCTCCTTTCGTATTCTTTTTATCTCCCACATTTTATGTAGTAAACCCCAAATCTCATCAATTGGTAAATCGCCTAAAGAAATTAAGTCTGTTTTCGCAAGTATCTGTATCTGCATTACCTGTCGTAAAATCGTGTTACTGAGTCGTCGGACAAAAGTTTTTACATGGCTTTGTTGCATGAATGATTAAGAGTCAAAATGCTCCCCCTCTCAGGAGAACTCTTAAGAATCATGGGCATAGCTATCAGGCATACCTAAATGGGTCATAGGATTGAGGGCAGCACAGGCCAGTAAAAGTACTAAGCGCCTGGTTATCGAAAGTACGACGATAACAACGTATTGGGGTGATCTGCCTCGTTTCCCTGTCTTGTGCGGATTCCACCATCCCTCAAGTACCTCCTCATCAATCGGTGAAGGTCAAACTTCCTCGGTTTTAATGGGCTGTGTTGTACTCACTCCAATTCCTAATTTTATATTGGGTCAAGGTCAAAGCTTCTGTCATGGCTGGGTCGAGCAAAATTTTTCTCTCTCACATATTATTGCAGCTAACTCATACTCTTTATGCAACAAAGCCTTTTTACATTGTAAATTTATGTAAATATCGCGTAAAATCCCTTGAATCAAAGGCTGCAAGCCTGGTTGACTGACAAAAAGTGAAGTAAAAAGTGGTAAACTGCTGATCTCGAAAGGAGTTGCCAGACTTGACAAAGCGTGATTGGGAGCCAGCATTCGTTCGGACAGAAACCACTCTTACCATAGAAATGCTGTGAAAAAAACTCCCGAGTCTATAATGCCTTGAAGAGTTGGATGGGTCAACCCTGTGAGTGGGCGCATCTGACCCACCTGACAACCTGTTTATGGATGGTGTCTGCCCTGATCCAGACAGGGGAGGTAAATTTGACCGAAAAACCTAAGGGCGCAAGCCCCTTGCTTCTAGGGCGTGTCATCAAATAGGAATCAATCTAGTTTAGAATCGATAAATGTAGAGAGTTGAGTCAATCAGGAGCCGTGCTATCATGACGCGCCGCTATGCTTTGCGTCTCGGATCAGTGGGAACGCATCTCTCGACTTACTACCAGGTCGAAAAGAGACGGTAGGAGTAACGGCGTGCATATAATCGATTGTTTCTCGAGGCAGTATTGTACCGCTATCGAGCTGGGATTCCGTGGCGGGATAAACCCGGAAAGATTTGGTGATAAACGAGATAGTTCATACCCGATGAACGCCGATGGGCAAAGCGCGGGGTGTGGCAACAGGTGTTTGAGGCTTTAGCCGACGATCCAGACAACGAATACGCGCTTGATTGACTCGACGATAGTGCGTGCTCACCAGCACAGTGCTTTGAAGTTACCGTAAGATAGTTGAGCCTTTATAGTTAGTAGGTTATGCGTAAAAAGTTCAAGTCTGTTGTAATAAGGCTCAACTATCTAAGGTTTCGTCTCTTGGGGCTAAAAAGGGGATGGATCAACTGAAGCCATCGGTCGAGCGTAAAGGTGGATTGAGTACCAAGATTAATGCTAAGCGTGGATGCTTTGGGTAACTCGATTAGTTTTTGCCTGAGTCCGGGACAAGCCTGTGACTTTGATGGTGCGGATGTGTTACTGCATAACTTGTCTACAGATCCCTTAATTGCAGGCATTGCCTACGATGCCGATCAACGAGTCCTACAGCGCCTTGAAAGACAGGGGAAAATAGCAGTGATTCCCCCCAAGCGGAATCGCACTCACCTGAAGGAGTATGACAAACACTAATACAAAGCCCGACACTTAATTGAAAACTTCTTTGCCAAACTTAAACAGTATCGGGCGATAGTCACCCGTTATGATAACCTAGTTCTGAACTTTCGTCGGGGCTATCTATCTTGCTGCTATTGTCATTGGGCTTAATTGATGACACGCCCTAATTTAGTTGGTGTTCGAGAAGGTTTAACCACCGTCAGGGAAGTATTAGCTTTGGAAGGAGAAGATTTAGCTGTGCCTTTATACACCCTCTTAATGCTGTTATTTTTTATCTATTGTTATCCAATCGCTTGGTACACCAAAAAACTGGAACAGCGTTTCAATTAGCGTTTCAATTATGGAAAGTAAGTGACGTACTCCCGACGTTGCCCTAAAGGGACAACGCGGGCTTCTTGCCAACACCACCCAACGGTTCGGTTACTCGGCAAGCTTTATTACTAGCGGGACGCCCCACCGCCAAATACAAAATATTTTTAGCCGCATTAACGTCCCTGTCTGCGATATACCCACAATGATGACAGGAATGAATGCGGTCTTTAAGTTTTTTGGGTACCTTTTTACCACAATTAGAACAGTTCTGGCTAGTGTTTTTAGGATTCACAGCAACCGTTAACAACCCAGCATTTTCGGCTTTGGTTGCAAGGATTGACAGGAATTGACCCCATCCAGCATCTAGAACTGATTTAGCCATTTTAGTCTTGGCTAGACCCTTGATATTGAGCTTTTCATGAGCTACTAAATCATGATTGTTTAACAGCTCCTTGGTCGTCTTAAAATGAAAGTCTTTTCTGGTATCAGCTACTTTTTTGTGAGCCTTGCCTAATTTGGCTACAGCCTTTTTTCGGTTATTGCTACCTTTTTTGGATCTACTAACCGCTTTTTGAATTTTCGCCAATCCTTTTTGAGCCTTTCGGTAATACTGAGGAATCCCTACCTCCGTACCATCTGATTTGATCAAAAACGATTTAAGACCCAGATCAATCCCTATAGGATCAGAAACCTGATCCACGGGGATTATTTTAGGAATAGTATCATCCTGAATAGACAAAGTAACATAGTAGCCATCCGCCTTGCGGGTAA
This sequence comes from Moorena sp. SIO3E8, assembly GCF_010692445.1. Taxonomy (NCBI): domain Bacteria; kingdom Bacillati; phylum Cyanobacteriota; class Cyanophyceae; order Coleofasciculales; family Coleofasciculaceae; genus Moorena; species Moorena sp. SIO3E8. The sequence goes on from NZ_JAAHHM010000012.1 coordinate 88,721, forward strand.
TCGTAGCTGTCTTGATTTTAAAACCATTGGGAATTGGCCTGTGGTAGATCATTTTGACCCACCCAAATTTAGGTAACTTTAATTGATTGCCACTAATAGGATCCTTTCCAAGTGACGGAAAAGTCAAAGAACGGTACCGGCCTTTGCCTTTAAATCTAGGTTTTCCACTCCGCTTCCCGTTGCAATCGCCTTTAAGGTACCGTTTAAAGGCCAAATCTACCCGTTTGACACAATCCTGCAAAACCTGAGAATGAATTTGACCGTACCAAGGTCTATTTTTCTTGAGTTGTGGGAGTGTTTGTTTTTGGGAAAAATAATCAGGTTTATCCCTTAAATTTGGCAAATGGCAAATAAGAGGACAAGCATTAATGGAGCAGCGATTCTGTTCATACCAATTAAACCGATCAGCTAGCAAATAGTTATACTGACAACGTAGCATTTCCAACCATCGCTCTAGCTCGAGCATTTGTTTCTTTGTCAGTCTTAATCTGTATTGATAAGCAGCTCTCATTGCGCTTGCCCTCCTATTTATCGACCTACTATATATATAATATACAGCTAGTCAAATGGCAAGTCAGAATGAAAAAAATAAAGATGACAATTCGGTTAACCGAATATGAGAAAAAGAAGTTAGAACAAGAAGCAGAACGAAGAGGAATGAATCAGTCCGAAGTACTTAGAAACTTGATAGCTCGTTTCCCTGATCCAATAACTTCCACTTGACAGTTCCGCTTCGCTTCACTGTCTCGCTATCATCCCGACGCTTACCTTGTCAGGTAAAGCGCGGGGCTTCTCGCGGTCTAGCTAAATATCATTTAAATAACTATGAGTTATCGACTCTTGATTATTGGTTTAGGGGATTTGGGTCAGAGGTTTGCTGCTGAGATCTCGAAGTTTGCTGAGATTGATGAATTAATCCTGGCAGGTCGCCGAATTGAGTTTGGTGTTACCTTTGCTGAGCTATTAGCTGCATGTAGTCAAATCAAAGTACGATTTTTTGAACTGGATGCAGAGCAGCAAGACGCCGTTGAGCAACTTTTGCGTGACCAACGCCCCGATCTGATTGTTCAATGCGCTAGTTTATTTTCGCCTTGGTATTTGCGTGAATGCCAACACCCAGTGGCTAAAGTCCTACGAATGGCAGGATTTGCTGCTCAAATTCCAGCTCAGCTTCCACCAATCACAACAGTTATGTCAGCCGTTCGAGAAATTGATTTCCCAGCTCCTGTGGTGAATTGTTCTTATCCAGATCTAACTCATCCGGTTTTAGCGCAGCTTGATTTAGCTCCGACAGTTGGAATTGGCAATGTGGGGATGATTCAGTATCGCGTTCAGGCAACATTGCTTCAACAAAGTAAACTGTCTGGGACTGAAGTCAAATCGGACCTGCCTCTCGTTCGAGTTCTGGCACACCATAGTCAGATTAGGGCTGCTATGAGCTCGATCCGACCTTCTGACACCTCTTCCTGTCCAAAAGTTTTTATAGGAGAAGGGGGACAGCGAGCTGATGAGTTAGTATATGCAGGGTTGCCACTGATGAGTAATCGCTACCTCAATGCACTCACTACTGCAAGTGGATTACCCATTTTGCAAGCTTTGCTACCCAATAAACCTCCCCTAAGAATTTCTGCGCCTGGTCCGCTCGGTCTACCTGGAGGGTACCCGATTAAGATTATCAATCGCCTTATTGAACAGATTGCCCTGATTGCCTTTGAGCGCACCCAGGTAGTGGTTTCCACTTTCAATGATTAACTCAGCTATTTTTTTTGAGTACTAATCGCATCAAAAGCAAAGACGACACCCGCCTCAGCCAGTTGGTTGATAAATTCAGGCATTGCTTTGACGCACGTTGGTTTTGCTATTGACCTGGTAGGGTTAATGAATCAAACCTCGCTCAACCAGATAAGCGCTCACTAGTATAATCCCTCGGTGAGGTGGAGAATCGGGATTATCACCAAGAACGTTGGTACGAGCCTCGTAGGACAAGACCATCAATGGCTTTGGTTTCTCCAGGCTTGGGTTCAATACCAAAGAAACGGGCCAAGACCGCAGAATACTGCTGATAGTCTAGGCTCAGCAGAACACGACGAATCATACTGTACGAAGGAAGTCTGCCCAAAGGGGGATGAAATAGTTCAATGAGCTCCTCCCGATTGCTATAAAATCTAATATTTACAGGACTTACGCCAAATATGAGTTATTTCCCTATCCGACAAGTAGAGTTATGACGTAAGTCCTGCCAAATTTAAGTAAGTGCTGATTTAAGATATTAATGGTAAACCGTCAACGGTCAACAATGCTTAGACTTTTTTCAACCAGCTGAACATAGCGCGTAAGTCTTTACCGACTTCCTCGACGGGATGTTCTTTATTCTGACGGCGCATAGCAGTGAAGACCGGTTTACCTCCCTGATTTTCCAAGACAAATTCACGGGCGAATTGACCTGATTGAATTTCTTTGAGGATTTTACGCATTTCGGCGCGAGTTTCATCAGTAACAATCCTTGGCCCACGGGTATAGTCACCATATTCAGCAGTGTTGGAGATGCTATCCCGCATGTTAGCTAAACCACCTTCGACGACTAGGTCAACAATCAGTTTGACTTCATGAAGGCATTCAAAATAGGCCAATTCTGGTTGATAACCAGCAGCGACTAGGGTCTCAAATCCAGATTTAATCAATTCACTCAAGCCGCCACACAATACGACTTGCTCACCAAATAGGTCAGTTTCTGTTTCTTCCCGGAAGGTAGTTTCGAGAATCCCGGCACGGGTACCACCAATTCCTTTGGCGTAAGCCATGGCGCGATCGCGTGCTTGGCCTGTGGCATCCTGGTAAACAGCAAATAGACAAGGTACCCCTTCGCCCTGTTCATAGGTGCGCCGCACCAAATGTCCTGGACCTTTGGGAGCAACCATGATCACATCTATGAACTCTGGGGGAACAATTTGACCAAAATGAATATTGAAGCCGTGGGCAAAGGCAATCACATTACCCTCGGTCAGATTTGGCTCAATTTCTGCCTGATAAATGGTTTTTTGCACTTCATCCGGCAGCAGGATCATCACCAAGTCAGCTGCTTTAGCAGCATCAGCCACTGTGTGGACGGTTAAGCCTGCTTCTTCAGCTTTGGCCTTAGACTTACTACCTGGATAGAGTCCCACGATCACATTCATGCCACTCTCTTTAAGATTAAGGGCGTGAGCGTGACCTTGAGAACCATAGCCGATGATAGCTATAGTTTTATCCGCCAGTAGGTCTAGGTTAGCGTCGGTATCGTAATACATCTGAGCCATTGTAATTTCTGTTCCTTTTTTGCTGGTCACTGTCTTGATGCAATAGCGAGTGGGGGAAACCCCCAAGACCGTAATGGTGCGCTTTCCGTTGGCGAATTAAATTCGCCACGGGTCGCACCTCTGCATCGCTGCAAACTTATCATGATACCGCAAAACCGATCTCAAGCCTGGCAAGTGATATACCTTTTTATCCATCAGCCCATCACCGGATCACCTGATGTGTGGATACAGGTCTTGGATGGTAATGATAAGTATTCCTAATTATAAATCCCTAAGGATTTTGCTGAAGTTATCTTAGGGAGATAGGATCTGTAAAAATCCTTTTAAAACTATATCTTAGAGCATTTTCATGGAGCGGTTTGAGAGCTAACTCTCTGGTGTAGATACTTGTGGAGATTATATAAGTAAAACTTATCAAATTGGGGATTAAGCCTTTCATTCTTAATCGGTCTTAATCTGCTGAGTGTTTTCCCGTAGTATCAGAGATGGAGTAAAAATAAGCATGCCAAGCTCCTTCAAGCAAAGGATAGGCTTTTGCCGTATACTCACAACGTCTCTACTATTGTTTTACGAGAGGATTACTAAAACATGGCAACTTACAAAGTCACCTTGAAAACACCAGATGGGGATCAAACCATTGACTGTCCTGATGACGAATACATTCTCGACACTGCTGAGGAGCTAGGTGTAGATCTCCCTTATTCCTGCCGTGCGGGTGCCTGCTCTACCTGTGCTGGCAAACTAGAGAGTGGTACTATTGATCAATCAGACCAATCTTTCCTGGATGATGAGCAAATTGCGGCTGGCTACGTTCTGACCTGTGTGGCCTACCCCACTTCTGATTGCACGATCACTACTCATCAAGAGGAAGCACTGTACTAAGTACTACTATAAGTACTAATAACAGAGGGGAAGTAAGAGAGCTTAGAAATTGGGTGTTTTATCCTTTAAGCTCTTTACTTCCCCATCGCCGAAAATCGGGTGATGAGATAATTATGTAATGGGGTTATGGCGAAATAACGCGCTTATTGCTCAATCAAGGAGGAGAAGAAGGTAATTTTTCTGAAATTCTTCCGTATCTTCACTTTCTCCCCCCTTTTACCATTAATTACACTAGGGTGTTACTAGTGCGCTGGCATTTTGCCAGAAGATAATAGAATTATTCAAAGGCTGAATTTGAGTACCAGGATAATAAAAGCTGAGAATTTTTTCTGCAGACCAACCGAGTTTAGCTAAATTTTGGGAACCGTGTTGGCTAAAGCCAACCCCATGTCCAAAGCCGCCACCTACGAACACGAAGCCTTTGAGGGTTTGGTTGGCTTTGTCATAAATCGGGTCTACGTAGAAGAGGGTGCTGCGGGGAGGACCAAAGGCGCTGCGGGCTTCATTTTTACTCAGCTCCAGGATACCCCGATCCGTTGTTACCGCCATTTTCAGCACTCGTCCTGCTGGTGAACGCTCTACCACTTCCATATGCTCAATGGTAGTGAAGTTGGCAAGGGGGTGTTTGGTTTTTTTGAGATAGCGTTGTAAATGGCTGGTGACTTGTTTCAAGGTATTGTTGTACTTCCAGCGGAATAAGTAACTATTGTCAGTCTCATTAAATCCTTGCTTCAAGTTCATGAACTCACGGAAATTTTGTTCGTCTGCTAAGGATTTTTGTGACAAATTCCAGAGGGAGTATGGGGAGTCTACCACTGCTCTTAAGTAAGGACGTTCTGACCCATTCCAAACATCACTAAAAGGCGCACTGACTCCACCAGTTGCCGCTGAATATAGGGCATCTACTAACTCATTGTTGTAGGTGAGGACGAGACCTTTAGTGGCTGCGATCGCACGGTCAGCGACCGGATTGGTTTGATTTATTCCGAAATAAACCTGGCAGTGAGTATCGGCACAGAGTTCGTAACCGTCAACATTAAATCGGCGTCGGTTCCGCAAGGCGTAGGTGCGAGCAATAATGCTCTGGGCAGCTACGGTTGAATAGCGTGCTCCAGCTCCAATTTCATGAGGTACTACACCACGTAAATAGCTTTCTAGAGGTACCTGATTTACTAAGGTATAGTCACCATAGGCATTGGGCTGGATCCGTAGACTACCAGGATAAAGTCTTGTCCTACGGTTATTTTCTCCTTTGCTAACCCAGATCCGATTTTTGCCAGCAGTAATATCGATTTCCCGTCGATGGTAGCGATAGTCACCAATTACAAAGGAAGCATGGGGCACCTCGGTGACAACGTTAGTATCAATATAAGCAATAGTATCACCTTTGGCTTTGATACTTGCTAGCAGTAGACGTCGCAATAAAGGGGTTTGATAAACACTCCGTTTTGCCCACACCTGCCAGCGGTCAGGCTTGGCAATTTCCACCTCAATCCCCTTTTCCCGCCATTTATTGGCACTATCTTCTGCAGTTTCAAAGGTCCCATGGTTACTCAAGACCACGTACTCTTCGATCTGCGGCTGCTGTAACGGTTTATTGACTATTTCCAGCTTGAGGCTGCTAAGCTGCTTGGTTTTCGGTTGCATATCACCGCCTAAAAATTTGACGGTTAGCTGATCGTCCGGGGCAGCTTTCAGGGTGAGCTTGTCAGTTTCTTCATCTCCAAAGCGCTGCACGACTCCCACTTTTAGTGGGATATCTGAGGCTTTGGCGGCTAACCCTGATAGGATTGGTAGTCCCCACAACGATAGTGTCATCAACGGTATTAGGAAATGGGGATTGGAAGTTGGGGAATTGAGAGAGATCGGTTTTTTCGTGAACCCCACTATCCAATTGCGAAACCGACCTGTCTTACCCGATGCCGTATTTTGATGCGAATTCAAGTCAAACGCTTTTATTGTCATTAGCTTAGTTTTTAAAGTACCCAATCCATAATTCCCATTCCCCGATTCTAGATCCCGAAAAGTACGATCCTCCAGAGGTATTGTTACCCTAACCAGGTCTGGTCATCGTCTTTGGTTTGGCATTGGGATGATTTGGTTGAGGATGCTGCCCGCAGCTACCCATTGGGATTACCTGTGTTAATTACTTCGAGCTAACAACACTTCCCCTTGCCTGATTCGTTGGGCAGCATCTAGTAGCACGTCTTCTAGATAGGGTTTGGTAAAATAGCCTCTAGCACCGAGATCAGCAGCTACTTTCCGGTGTCGATCAGCACCACGAGAGGTGAGCATGGCCAGGGGGATTTCACACAAATCTGGGTCTTTTTGAAGGCGAGATAGGAGTTCTAGACCATCCATTCTGGGCATTTCAATGTCACAGAATACGATCTCGCAAGGCAAACCAGACCGGAGTTTATCCCAGGCTTCTTGACCATCACGGGCTTGTTCTACCCGATAACCAGCTTTACTGAAGGTCATAGAAAGGAGTTCTCGGACTGTGATTGAATCATCCACAATCAACACCATGGGATCAGATTTGATTAGATTGACCTCGGCTCCGCTGGCGGTTGGAGTTTCCATCCTTTGCCAGATCGCAACACCACCATCTTTACGAATCCGACCCATAGCAAGGTCAATCAGTTCTAGAACGTCAGCAATGGGCATCACTCGACCATCCCCTAAGACGGTCGCCCCGGTAATGCCTACTGGCTTAGGTGCAGGGCCTTCGATTTGCTTAATAACAATTTCTTGCTCCCCTAATACCTGATCAACCTCTACGGCGAGCATGTTACCTGTACTTCGCAGTACCACCACAGAAATCAAGTTGTCTTCCCGTTGGCTGCCATAGACACTAGCCCGGCTGAGTTGGCTATGGTAGGTCAGCAATTCTGAGAGGGGCTTGAATGGGATCTGGCTGTCCCGCCATTGAAGAAAGGCTTGACCTTGGGAATTGGTCTGAATGCAGTCAGGGGAGACATCCTGCATATCTTCCACCCCATCCATGGGAAAAGCAATTCTGGCGCGATCGCTTACACAGCAGAGGGCTTTACAAATACTCAGGGTCAGGGGTAAGCGAATGGTAAAGGTGGTTCCTTGCCCGAGAGTAGAGTCGATAGTAATAGTTCCCCGAATTTCACTTAAGCAGGTGCGCACCACATCCATGCCTACCCCTCGACCTTTGGTATCAGTTACTTTCTCAGCAGTGGTGAACCCAGGGTGGAAGATGAAATTGAACAACTCCAAGTCGCTCAGGGTTTTTGCCTCAGTTGGGGAAATCAGATTCTTTTCAAGGGCTTTAGCTCTAATTCGAGCTGGATCAATGCCCGCCCCATTATCCGAGATAGAAATCACCGTCTGATTTCCCTGGTAGAATGCTCCGAGGGTGATTTTACCCGCCCTAGGCTTCCCCGCAGCCAGCCGTTCCTCTGGTAGCTCAATCCCGTGGGTAATGGCATTGTTGACCAGGTGGGTCATAGGATCATAGAGGTGTTCCAAGATCATTTTATCAATCAAGGTTTCCCGCCCCTCAACGTGTAGCTCGGCTTCCTTGCCTTCCTGCAAGGAAATTTCCCTGACTGCACGGGGCATGCGGTCTGCTGCCTGGGCAAAGGGCACCATACGCGATCGCGTCAGTCCTTCTTGGAGTTGATTAGTTACCTGTCTGAGGGTACGAGTTACTTGGTCGGTTTCATCCACCAAAAACTCAATGTCAGATGCCGACTCCTTAACCCGGACAATCAGCTCAATGATCTCTTGGGATAGCAAATGGAAGCCTGTAAAGCGGTCCATTTCCAGGGGGTGATAGTCTTCTAAGCTGGTGCAATTCTGGTTTCCTTGTTCCCGTTCTTGGATGCTTGTAGTGCGGTAAATCCTACTACTAGACAATAGAGAATTTTCCAGCAGGGTTCGCTCATACAAGTCCCGCATTTTCAAACCCACATCGTTGAGGCTCGATACCTGATGGGATAAATTATCTAAGAATTGCCGCAGCCGTTCTTGATCTTGCTCTAAGCTATTGCGACCAACCACCAGTTCTCCCACTAAATTGCTCAGGGTGTCCAGTTGTTTAACCGGTACCCGCATGGTTTGTTCAAATAGCTTAGACCTCGGACGCCTTGTTTGGCGAGACAGCTCCTGGTTCATCCCTCCTGGGATAGCAGATATGCTTTGATTTGTCTGCTCTAGCAAGTGCTCAAGGTCTTTAAAGTCATCCTCTACTGAGTCCGCCTGATTGGTTTTCCGGGTTTCTTGGTCTAGGGAGTGGTTAGGTTCAGGGCTACTAGTTTCATTTAATAGGAGTTCTAGTTCATCAAATATTCTTGTCTGCTCTGATCCCACTTCAACAGTGGTTAAGCTCAAATCCAGGGGTTTTATACTGTCAAAATCAACGTTTTGGTAATGGGCCGTAGCTTCTGCCAACAGCTGCTCTAATTGCTGCCATTGATCTTGGGTTGTTGGTAAGGGTTGTGGTGATGAATCTGGTAATTTGTTTGATTTTATAGGATCAGATTTTCTATTTTTTCCTTTTACACTTGAACTAAGACCGGGTGTCGAGGTGGGTTTTAAAGACCCTTTAGTTGATGGGGATTTAATTCCTGGCTGGTCATGGTTTGCCGGGGGGTGAGTTGGAATAAGCTCCAAGTCATTAACCAGATTAAAATCTAATTCATTGAGATCCGTGTAGGTCTGACCCGGGCGAGGGCTGTGGGTGGGATCGACGTGCGGTGTGCTTGGTTGGATAGGCTGCTGTTTGCTCATCCCATAACTATCTAATTTTGTGGGAGTAGTATTTTCCGCGCTTGAGCTATTTTCTTCAAAAAAGGTATCGTCAAATAAACTACTTAATTCATCCGCTGGGTTAGTTTTTTGAGTTAGGTTTGCCTCAGTACTCCCAACAGAAAATAATTCTTCAAGGTCTTTATCTGTCAGGCTTGGAGTAGGGTTAGGTTGAATCTCCTCTGGAGTTGACTCCCTTGACTGTAGTAATTCAAAAGCTGCTTCTTCTGGAAATTCCTCATCGAACAAACTGAGTAAATCTTCCTCGGTAGACTCCGCTGCCTCTGGAATGTCCAACCCATCAAGTTCTTTAATCAGGTCAGATAAATCCTTTGGTTCGTCTGTAGTTATAGAATTGTGTGATTGGCTAGACAACTGCTGGTTATCTGGAGCGATAATTTCTTCTTCTTGCCAGGTTTTATCCAAATCAGGGGTCTGACCTTCAAAGATATCAGCTAAGCTATTGAGTTCTGCCATGCCAACTTTTGGTTCTGCAGCATCATCGGACTCGATTTGGAGGATATCAGTGGTTGGTTGTGCCACTTCCTCTATATCCGGTATATCCTCGAGGAAGTTATCTAGGTTAAATTCGTCTTTGATTACTGCTGGTGGCTGAGCATCTAGGTTGTTAGACATTCGGAAAGCTAAAATTCCACATTAAGCGAACATTTTTAACCTTTTGCCTTGGCAAGTTCGCCGGTTCCCTGCGACGAGAAACTGATATAATTCGGTAAAAACCGTATTAAAGTTCCCTTCCTGCTTCTTTCCAGTTACCTGGTTTTTCATAGGGTGTCGGCACTTCCTATTCCACAGGCTTAGACCGAATAGCCTTCGGCAAAACGTTCGTGCATTCAGGCTGGCGTTATAGTCACGGTCAAAGACTTCACCGCAAACCTCACAATCAAAAACTCGTTCTTTAAGTGGCATTTCCTGAACATGACCACAACTAGAACAAGTTTTAGTGGATGGGTAGAATCTATCTACAAATACCAATGAGCAACCGTACCACTCAGACTTGTATTCGACTTGACGACGAATTTCATAAAGAGCGGAGCGGAATCGGCTATCGCACCTGCGTTCCTTATGGTTTTTTAGCAGACCGGAAACATTTAGATCTTCTAACCCAATCACTGCGTGGTTTTTGCAAAGCCAAGAGGTTAATTTTTGAATTGCATCTTTCCGGATGTTAGCAACACGTTGATGGGCTTTAGCTAATTTCAGCTTGGTCTTATTTCTATTGGCAGAACCCATAGTTCTTCTAGATAGTTCTCCTTGAAGTCTAGCCAGCTTTTTCTGAGCTTGTTTGTAAGCTCTAGGATTAGGAAATACCGTCCCATCTGAACAGGTGGCTATAACTTTAACCCCGACATCAACACCTAGATATTCTCTACATTTAACAGTGGGTTCAGGTTCCAACTCGTAGGCCAAAGAAATATACCAAGAATCGGCTTCTCGACTGATTGTAACCCGCTTCGTCTGGATTCCAGGTAAAGGTTCATAAGTGCTAACCCACCCAAGAAAAGGGAGTTTCAACCGAGTTCCTGAAAACTCCATGACCTTCCCACAATTATCTAGGGTGAAGCTATCATTTCTACCTTTCTTCTTAAACTTAGGGTGTTGAGCTCTCCCTTGAAAGAATCGGTTAAACGCTTCTCCTAAGTGCATGAAGACGAATTGATCAACCCTAGAACTTAAGGTAGACTGCCAAGGATATTGAGGTTTAACATGATTGGTATAGAACTTTTTCAGCTTGTTAGCAGAAGGCTTTAGCCCGGCTTTATAGGATTCGTTCCACATATTTAAAGCCCAATTCCAAAGCCACCTAGAATACCCAGCGTGTTGAGCCATCAAGGTTTTTTGTCTATTATTAAGTTTTAACTTGGTCTTGAAGGCTCGTTGCATAAGTCTGGGTCATTCTTAATTTTGCTTTGATACTAAGCGAGCAGCTCGGCGCTGTCAGTCATGGAGTTTTAATGGCTTTGATTATCCCTGCCGTTTCCCATCAAGCTCACGTTCTGACATTGACCCCGACTCACTCAGCAGCAACTCTGAGTTTGATGTACTTAGTCACCGAGCTACCTTTGACGACATAATGATCGTATCGTTTTGTACCGCAAATCGTCAACTAAGTTACTCCTCTATGATAGTTCTAAAATTTAATATCACTGACTAGCCAAGAGGTAGCTTAACACTCCCGAATCTATACAGACGAGGTTTTCTTGCCTCGCTAGCTAGATTTCTTATAACGTTTTTCATATCTCAGTTCAAGTGTGAGTTCAACGACTCAGAGCATTTAAGAATTTCTGGATACCTGAGAAGAACGACTGTTTTTTTTGGGCAGATGGTATATTTTGAGCATCTTCTGGGCTAGTTGTGTTAACTAGATTTGCCTTAAGTATAATTTGCTCAATAGCCTCTGTTGTCGGTTTGCTGGTTTCTTCAGTCACTAACTGATACTCATCATCAATTTCTAGCCATACTTGCCACACAGAAGGGTAACAACGCCATAGAGCCCCTCCTGGAAAGGGTCGCAGATAATAACAAGATTCCAGAGTTTTCAGGAAGCGATCGCGCAACTGACGTGCGGCATAGCCAATCCCTACAATCGAGACATCTTCGAGCTGAGGATTTAGGATTACACAGGGGCGATCCCCAGCCAAATTACAAATCTTTTCCACTTGGCCTACTTCCACGGCAGAGGGACCTACTAGCAAGAAAACCTGGTCATCATCATCAATTCTAGTTTCTGCTGGGGAGCGACTGGTGCCAACATCAGTAATTTTAAACGGTACCTCTCCCCAGTCACGACGGGCAAGGGCTGAAGCACCCGTATCAGGAAAAAATATTTTCAGTCCGGAGCCATACTGCTCAAAGATAGGAATAAATTCTTGGGCGATTGACTGGGCTTGTAGGGCAATTTCTGGAAAGACCAACTCCACTTGTACCCTGGTTTGACCGTCATCTAGGGCAGCTTTGGTCGCTTGTTTAGCTTGAGCGATCGCATCTTCTAAGCTCAAAGGAAGTTCATTCATGAGTCTGTCTGTGTGTTAATCAAAAACTCTAATATTAATTGCTTAAAAGAAAAAGGAAAACTAATGTCTTGCCACATTAATCCCGCCCAATCAACCCTACCCATAGGAGCAATTGAGGCTTTTTTGAGCAAAGTTAGACCTTAGATAATGCTGGTTCTGGCATCAGTCGTTCTAAAATTTGCTTGAGTACCATCACCGTCCAATCTACATCAGCTTCTGTGGTATCTCGCCCCAGTGTCAACCGAATTCCAGCCAAAGCAGCTGGAGCATTGTAACCCATTGCTAACAATATCGGACTCGGACTCAGTTTACCACTGTGGCAAGCGGAACCTGCACTAATCCCAATACCAGCCTGATTAAACTGACGCACTAGAGTTTTGCCAGTCACCCCCTCAGTAGGGGAAGTGACACAGAAACTAACGTGATGGGGTAAGCGATAGTCTCTAGAACCAGTGGGAATGAGATTGGGAGTATCAGCCAGTTGGTCAAACATGCGATCGCGTAATCGAATTAACCGAGGTGTCTCTTTTAGCATGTGCGCTGCTGCTAGTTCTGCCGCCATGCCAAACCCAGCAATCAGTGGCACCGCCTGGGTTCCAGACCGCAATCGGGATTCTTGTCCACCACCGGAGATCAGGGGCACTAACTCCACACCAGGGCGGATATACAGTGCCCCTGCTCCCATCGGACCATAAATTTTGTGACTGGAAATCGACAGCAAATCTACCGGTAGTTGTTGAACATCTATCGATAGCCGTCCTGCTACTTGAACTGCATCGGTATGAAACAAGACACGGTGTTGACGAGCAATTTGTCCGAGTTCATCAATAGGTTGGAGCGTACCTACTTCACTTTGACCGTAGATGACGGAGACTAAAACTGTATTTGCCTGTAGGGCAGCTTTTAAATCACCGGGATTGACCATTCCCAGAGAATCCACTGGTAGCCTAGTCACTTGCCAACCCCACTGCTCCAACCAGGCCACTGGTTGAGCGATTGCAGAATGCTCTACACTAGAAATAATGATATGCTGGGGTTTCTTGTAGGCTTGGGCAACCCCCATCACCGCCAAATTATCCGCCTCAGTACCGCCAGAGGTAAATATAATCGATTCTGCTGGTGCATTGATTAACCTAGCCACCTGCATTCTTGCTCGTTCCAGTACAATAGCCGCTCGCTGACCCCACTGGTGTAAGCTAGATGGGTTACCCCACTGCTGGGCAAGGACATCTTGAATAGTTTTAATGACTTCTGAGCGTGGTGGTGTGTTGGCGCTATAGTCCAGATAAATTTGCATGGGTTTTCAGGCAACCAGCTATCTCTACCTTCAGCATATAACCTTTCCAGGTCTCTCTCAAACTGATGACTAATAACTGATGATTAATAACTGATGAATAATAACTGATGAATAACAACTAACCACCTGGTTTGCCAACGTTATAATCCTCGTGGGACAAAACTGCGTGAGGAACCAATAAGCTACCCTGGTCGTGACAAATCATTCGGTAGTTGCGAGTTACAGGAATACTAATGATCCAGCGGTTGTGGCGCAGCCGCTTGCCACCAAATTCTCTGTAATCTTGGTGATTCTCCAAACCAGCAATTATCCCACGGGCTTTGACAACCACATGGGTAGGAAGGTTTTTTAAGTCAATGGGATCATCTTCAAAACTAGACTCCCACTGCTGTTTTTGCTGTTTTTTCTCTTCCCGTGCTCGGTTTTTTTGATCACATCGGTGGCATGTTTTACCATACCCCTTGTGGCCACACGGGAATGTTTTCTTTCGTCTTGGCATAAGACAGTAGTTCGGGTTAAACTCCCTAACCCGCTAATTAGGCTTCGGTATAAGCCATTCCATAAGAAAAAGGCAATTAGGGGGGGTAGTTGAACAAGATGGCAACTGATATCCCCTGGTATTTTATGTTAATTCAACAACTGCATCTATTTGAAGATTGTGCTGTTAGCATGAGGAAATCAGCTATTCAATCGGGTTTTTTGATGCCTTGAGTTCCCAACCAGCGTGCATTTACTGGAATTTGTATTATCCTTTGCTGATACTATTGATGTTGTGTGGCTGTCAACAAGCTCAGCCACAGGTTTCTCTTGAGCCCCCTCTGCCCCAAGACCCTTGGGTTCAGGCTTACTTTAATCATAGTAGGTCAGCCCAATACATAGATCCTTACCGGGGAGTAACTCGGGAGGGAGATAACTTGGAGCAAGTGATTGTGGATGCGATCGCATCAGCAAAGTCAACAGTAGATGTGGCGGTTCAGGAGTTGCGTATGCCCAGAATTGCCCAAGCTCTAGTAGAACGTAAGCAAGCTGGTGTCAAGGTCAGAGTCATTTTAGACAATAACTACAGTCTTCCGGTCAGTAAACTTACCGCTGAGTCAGTGGCAAAACTGCGCCAAAGAGAACGCTCACGCTACAATGAGTCCCTAATATTGATCGACCGTGACGGAGATGGTCAGCTGAGTGCAAGGGAAATTTCAGAAGGAGACGCTTTAATCATCTTAGGAAATGGTGGTGTACCTATGATTGATGACACAGCGGATGGTTCTCGGGGCAGTGGCTTAATGCATCATAAGTTTATAGTTATTGATAACAAAGTTTCTATTATTACCTCAGCCAACTTCACTCTTAGTGATCTACATGGTGACTTTCAGTTTCGAGAGAGTCGTGGCAATGCCAACAATCTGCTCAAGATTGACAGTGTAGAGTTAGCTAACCAATTCACCCAGGAATTTAACCTGATGTGGGGGGATGGTGCTGGCGGTAAACCAGACAGTAAGTTTGGTCTCAAGAAGCCATGGCGACCAGTAGAGCAGGTGAGACTGGGGGATACAACTGTGGGGGATACAACTGTGGGGGATACGACTGTGGGGGATACAACTATCGCGATACAATTCTCCCCAACCTCCACTACCAAACCTTGGCATCAGAGTAGCAATGGTCTGATCGCTCAAATCCTTCCTCAGGCTAGGGAAACCATTAACATCGCTTTATTTGTCTTTTCCGAGCAACGGCTAACTAATGTTTTAGAAAAATCCCATCAACAGGGTGTTAAGGTCAAAGCGCTAATTGAGCCAAGTTTTGCCTTTCGCTATTACAGTGAGGGTTTGGACATGATGGGAGTAGCTGTTGCTCACAAGTGTAAATATGAGACTGGTAACCGTCCTTGGCGTCAACCGATTGCTACCGTCGGTGTGCCTCAGTTGCCAGAAGGAGATGTCTTACATCACAAATTTGCCATTCTCGATGGAAAGATAGTGATTACAGGCTCTCACAACTGGTCAAAAGCAGCAAATACCAGGAACGATGAGACGGTGTTAGTTATTCATAGTCCTATGGTTGCTGCCCATTTTGAGCGGGAGTTTCAACGCCTCTATGGCAAAGCAGTGAAGGGAGTACCAGTTAGAGTTCAGCAAAAGATTAAAGCACAGCAACAAAAATGTCTGCCTCTTGATCCACATTCTTGAGTAGATCATACTATTGACTAGTTGGCATGACGGGTTATACCCCTCAATTAAATAATAGATGTGTTAGATCAAGTCCGGTTAATCACTTTTAAAATGGTCTGTTGCGTTTTGTCGTTAGTGATCAGTCATTGATAAAACGTCCACCAATCTGTCATGGCCTGTTCATAAATCGGTGTTGTCGGAACAATAACTAGTGATCAATTATCAAGAGGTGCGACCCGTGGCGAATCTAATTCGCCAACGGAAAGCGCACCTCATTGAATGATAAGTATTCAACCGGAAATGATATCAGTTGACAAAACTTAGGTGCGCGCCTCCAAGGCCGGGATCAATCCCTCGCGGCCTTGGGTCGCACCTTTTGTTGAAAACCTTCTTAGACCGAACATTAAACCAGCTTTTTTCCTTAACACAGGTTTGCGCTGAGGTTATCTTAGGTGTTGGGGCTCAATAATACCAAGTAGGTAATACTGCTCGACCTGCTAACCTTGATCGATATCTAGGGTTTCCTGGGTGTCAGAATTTCTCCAAGCTGTCACGAGCAGCAAAACTAAGTTATTGAATTGCTTGACGACTTATATGGCAAATGCCACCTGGACTCGCCGCCATATTCTTGCCCTGGCTGATTTTACGCCAGATGAATACAATACAGTCTTACAAACTGCCGCTAGCTTTCGGGAAGTATTGTCCCGGCGCACCAAAAAGGTACCTGCACTACAGGGTCACGTGGTTGCGAATTTGTTTTTTGAACCATCAACCCGTACTCGTAGCAGTTTTGAACTAGCGGCTAAGCGTCTTTCTGCTGATATCCTAAACTTTGCACCAGGAACATCTTCCTTAAGCAAGGGCGAAACGATTCTTGATACAGCGAAGACTTACCTGGCAATGGGAACTAATATGATGGTGATTCGCCATCGGCAGGCGGGAGTTCCTCAAATTATTGCTACTGAGATGAATCGACTCGGTGTCCAGGTAAGTGTACTTAACGCTGGTGACGGTCAACATGAACATCCTTCTCAAGGATTGCTGGATTTGTTTACAATTTGTTCTTGCTTAGACTGGGATAATCCCCGCATCGAACTGCTTGCTGGAAAAAAGATTACCATTGTTGGAGATATTTTGCACTCACGAGTTGCCCGTTCCAATATCTGGAGTCTGCTTGCGACAGGGGCAGAGGTTCATCTCGCTGGACCACCTACCCTACTTCCGCAATTATTTGCTGAATACAGTAGTACTCCTCTCCAACAACCTAGGCAAAAGCAACAGCAACAGTTATGGGCTAAGTCTAGCCTTGGTCAACAGCGGCAGTACACCGAAACCCCTGTGATTGTAGAAGCAACGGTACCGATCACAAGTCAAGGCAGCCATTCCCTTACCTCTACGCAACAGTTACCAATTACCCATCCTAAGCTCTATGTTCACTGGGAGATTGAACCAGCACTAAAAGATGCTGACTTTGTAATGACCTTGCGGCTGCAAAAAGAACGTATGACGAATCATTTGTTGCCTAGTTTGAGAGAATATCATCAGCGTTATGGGATTACCCGGGAGCGCCTCCAACTTTGCCAACCCAACGTTCACATTCTCCATCCTGGTCCAGTTAACAGAGGCGTTGAAATTAGTTCTGAGCTGATGGATGATCCCGATATTAGCTTAATTCCTCAACAGGTGACTAGTGGAGTTGCGGTTAGGATGGCGTTGCTTTACTTAATCGGTAGTGGTAAGTTTTGACAGCTCATCCTTAAGAGCAAGGAGACTCTCGTTATACCCGCTTTCTTTAGCGAGAGAGGAAGGGTGCATCTCAGTTTTGCAAAAATACCAAAATCATGATATCATGATATTATTAATGATAAATAGTTTCTAATAATTACTAAAACTCATGAACTTGAGTCCGGAAGAAAAGCAAGAGCTAAAAGAACAATAGGAATGCGAGTTAAAATATCAGGCTCACAATGGAATATTGAAAATGTTCCTAAAATTCTTTCTTTACGCTGTGCTTACCTAAATGGGATGCTTTATTAATGATGTTTTTACAAAAATGAGATGCACCCGGGGCGGTCGCCCTAATTTTCCGACTCTTCGTGCTTGGTTACGACAGCCAGCCCCGTAACGCACCACCGGATCAAAGATCAAACAGCATGCATTGAGATGCACCCCTTGAATTATGAGTAATCTTCGCAGTTGGTTAGGGCAAAAATCACCAGAGGAAATAGAGCATTTCTTGGGTGATATTCCCCGTTTATGGTTAGAAGGTGGTCAACTTAACAAATTATATCGTTTGTTGAGTAATTATGAGTTTATCGAAGCCAAACTTAATCATCCTGAATTTGGCATCAAGACACTGATTGAAGATTATGAGTTGATTGATGATATAGAGGTATCCCATCCAGACTACAGCGAGCAAACGATAAAATCCCTCAAGTTAATTCAGGGAGCGTTGCGACTATCAACACATATCTTAAGTCAAGATCCAAATCAATTAGCAGGGCAACTGTCAGGGCGTTTAGTAGAGTTTGATACCCCAGACATTCAACGATTATTACAACAGATACCGCAAACTAATACCACTTATTTGCGTAGCTTGACAGCTACGTTAAATCCCCCTACTGGACCCTTACTATCTACCCTAATTGGTCATGGTGACTCCGTAAATGCCGTTGCTGTCACACCAGATGGCACGAGGGTAATTTCTGGTTCATCTGACAACACAGTTAAAGTCTGGAATTTGAATACAGGTGCAGAAATTTTCACATTAAAAGGTCATAGTGCCCGAGTCCATGCTGTAGCGGTTACTCCCGATGGCACCAGGATAATTTCTGGTGCCTCTGACCATACGGTTAGAGTCTGGAGTTTAGCAACGGGTAAAGAAATACAGAGATTTAATGGTCATAGTCACCCTGTAGTTGCTGTAGCGGTTACTCCCAATGGCAAGGAAGTGGTTTCAGTATCAGTTGCAAAGATTAACTCTATCAAAGTCTGGGATTTGGAAACTGCTAAAGAAGAGTTAACCCTAAAAGGTCATAAAGACATAGTGAGAACTGTTGCTATCACATCTGATAATCGCGTAATTTCTGGGTCAGATGATGGAACTATTAATGTTTGGGATTTAACAAATGGTAAAATGCTTTTCAGTTTTAATGAGCCTAGAATATACAGCGTTTATGGTGGTCATATAGTTAATATTCAATGGCAGCCAGTATATGCAATGGCAGTTACTCTGGACGATAAGTGGCTAATTTCTGGTTCTGGTTATTCTGAACAGAGTACAAATAATCTTATAATCTGGAATTTAGAAACGAAAAAAATAGCTTTCACCCTTAAAGGTCATAAAAATCCTATTAGTGCTCTTGCTGTTACGCTTGACGGTAAACAAGTAATTTATACTTCTTTCGATAATACTATTAAAGTTTGGAATTTAGAATCTCAAGAAGAAATTTTCACTTTTTATGGTCATGATGACTCAATCTATGATATTACAATAACACCAGATGGTAAGACTATTATTTCTGCTTCAAAGGATAAAACACTCAAGATTTGGAATTTAGAATCACAACAGAAGCATGTTGAATTAAAAGAAAACAAAACTTCAGTAAATGATGTAACCATTACTCCCGATGGCAAGCAAGTAATTTTTTTGTTACAAGATACTATCATAAAAATTTGGAATTTAAATAAAAAGACTATAATTTCTAGTTTTTATAGCACTCATAATTCTCAAAATAATATTGTTATAAAAACTAGAAAAAAAATTGAAAAATATACATGGCATATTTATTCAGGTTTTACCAAAGTATTCTCGATATTTTATGATAGATTAAACAATCACTTATTCTCATTACTATTCGCATTATTCATGTTAACAGATATTTTAGCAATATTAATAGGTTTAATAAAAAATATAATAATAAGTATCATTATATTAACACTTATCTGTGTAATAGAAATTTCAGAAAAAATAGAAAATCATTTTAATTTTACTAAAAAAAATATACCTGAATATTTTTATAAACAACTATCTAAACAAAAAATAAAATTATTAAAATATTTACCAAAATACAGCAAATTTTCGGATATAACAAGAGAATTAAGTCAAGCCTTTGAAAGGAATGTAATTATTAGACTAGGGATTGCACCCAATAATTTTCTGGTTTCTATAAATAATCAAATACCGTCATATTATCAGTTTTTGAGTGTCTGGAATTACCGTAGAAGAACTAAAATTTGCGATTTACTATCAATCTCTCAATATTGCTACATTTATTTAATTTTATTAATATCTGTTATTTACATAAGTATTAGATCTTTCTTTTTATATATTCAATTTTTATTTTCAGATTTGCAGATACTTTGGTTTTGCTCCCTATTTGGATTAATTGCCTCATTATATGTACTAGATAAACTATTGTCTTCTATAATAACCTTCATATTTTATGGTTCTGCAACAGCTATATCAATCACCCCAGATGGTAACCATGTAATTTCTGGTTCAACTAAAAGTACTATTAAAGTTTGGCATCTGGACACCAAAAAGTTACATTTTGTCCTCAAAGGTCATCAGGACGAGATAACTAGTTTAGCTGTCACCCCAGATGGTAAGTATTTGGTTTCTGGCTCCAAGGATAAAACAATCAAACTTTGGAATCTAGAAACTAGAAAGGAATGTTTCACCCTTAAAGGTCATGGGGATTCAGTCAATACTCTCTCGGTAACCCCTGATGGTAACTACGTCGTGTCTGGCTCCAAGGATAACACCATCAAAATTTGGGATTTGGAAAAGCGAGAGGAAATGCTTACCTTTACAGGTCATAAGGACTCGATAAATCGGATCAAAGTAACATCCAACGGTAAGCTAGTGATTTCTGCATCTTCCGATAAAACACTCCAAGTGTGGGATTTCGAGACTAGGGAAGTTATTGCTACGTTTACTGGAGAAAGTGCTATCAACTGTTGCGCCGTTGCACCGGATGATGTCACCATTGTCGCAGGGGATGAAGGGGGAAATATGCATTTTCTGCGGTTGGAGGGAGTGGGGAATAGGGAACAGGGAACAGGGAACAGGGAACAGGGAACAGAAAAGAGGCAAAAGGCAAAAGGCAAAAGGCAAAAGGCAAGTAGGGAGTAGGGAATAAATTAATCATAAATTCATCCTAGGGTGGGCAGTGCCTAAGACCGATAATAATAGGGTTTAATAGATTTTATCAGCACTGCCCACGGACAATAAAGAGTTTAGCTTTTTAATCAAATTAATCGTCAGTCAGGTGGGCAGTGCATCAGAGCAATTTCAAAGCTGACCATTGGTTTGATAAGCACTACCCACCCTACATCTACTCCGCCTTAAGCCACCTCAATATACTCACAGAATGACACTGATTCAGGAGCACTTAATCCATCTTCTTTCAATCCTTCCAAATGAAACATCACTGCCTCAGTAATTAATTGTTTAACGTCTTCTAATGTTTCTGCCACCGCAACACATCCAGGAAGATCGGGAACATAAGCACCGTAGCTATTTTTTCCTTTTTCAATAACAACTGCATAGCGCATTAAATTTTGTCCTCCTCTATTTGAGCTTGTCGCCATATATTTTTAAGAGTCCCAATCGGAGCCTCAAGACTTGATTTACCCGATACTGTTACTGTGCCAGACTTTGAAGGAGTAGGGAGTAGGGATTAGGGAGTGGGGAGTCGAGAATAAATTAATCATAAATTCATCGTAGGGTGGGCAGTGCCTAAGACGGATAATATTAGGGTTTAATAGATTTTATCAGCACTGCCCACCAACCGAAAATTAACTAGAAACTAGTAATACTATTAATCCTAGGGTGGGCAGTGGATAAAACGGATAATATCAATTTGTAATAGGTTGGATCGGCACTGCACACCGACAATAAAGAGTTTACCTTTTTAATCAAATTAATCGTCAGGTGGGCAGTGCATCAGACCAATTGAAAAGCTGACCATTGGTTTGATAAGCACTGCCCACCCTACATCTACTCAACCGAACATGATATTATCCCGACTCCCGACTCCCGACTTCCTAAAAAAAATCGGTCAAGTTTGGTTAAGCCCAATTCTTGACCGCATTCAATTTTTCGATATGTCACAAGAACAGCTCAGCTGTACTTATATGATAACAACTCCAAATCGACTATTACATTGTTGTTGAATTACTCAGCAACTGCTGGAAACCAACAACATCCCAACTCATACTGCTTCATCCTGCTTCACAAAATAACCGTCACGATTCCTGTGGGCCAGGGATTTTCATCCCTGGCAAATTCCTATCCTAGTCTATGTAGAAATATCGAATAAAAAAGGTCATCACCTGACCAGGTTTTCCGGTAGGCTCCGGAGTGCTCCATTCGTCGGGGTGTGCATACTTAAGGGCATACACGGCATTAATGGTCTTGCGAACCTGTTCAGGAGTACCGACCAAGACGTGCTTGGCTTTTTTGCACTTACGGCATTCGTCACCAGAATTTTCTGGGCAATTAGGATTGTTGAGATTGTGATCTGAGTTGGGGTTAATGTTGTTAGTCATTTGGAGTTCCGTGTTTGAACTGTGTATAATATTAATATATTAATTTATTGACTAATTGTCAAGGGGTTTGGGAATTTTTTTTTATTAATAAATAAGGAATCGGGAATCGGGAATCGGGAATCGGGAATCGGGAATCGGGAATCGGGAATCGGGAATAAATTAATCATAAATTTATCGTAGGGTGGGCAGTGGATAAGACTGATAACTATCAACTTGAAATAGATTTAATCCACTGCCCACCGACAAGGACATGGAATCGGGAATAAATTAATTGTAGGGTGGGCAGTGGTTCAGACGGATAACTATCAACTTGAAATAGATTTAATCCACTGCCCACCGACAAGGAAATGGCATCGGGAATAAATTAATTGTAGGGTGGGCAGGGTCGCAGACAGATACTATCAGGTTATAAGAGATTTTATCAGCACTGCCCACCAATAATATTAATCGTAGGGTGGGCAGGGTCGCAGACGGATACTATCAACTTATAATCGGTTTTATCGGCACTGCCCACCAATAATATTAATTGTAGGGTGGGCAGGGTCGCAGACGGATACTATCAGGTTGTAAGAGGTTTTATCGGCACTGCCCACCAACAACTAAATAAGAGTTATAGCAATTCTCTATGCCATGAGTTACAAAGGGATCCCCCTAAATCCCCCTTATCAAGGGGGACTTTGAGGTTGATAACTGTACCTCATAAATCCTATAAAGGCTATAGTTGTTTAGCTAAAAAAAACCATGTGGATTGGGATTTAATAGCGTAAGCATTCAGCAGTCAGCCGTCAGCCGTGAGCTTTTAGCTCACCCTACGCGAACAGCTTATTTTTCAAGTAGCATGCGCTATGGGCATAAACTGTTCCCGTAGCGTGACCACAGGCCTTTAGCCTTTAGCTGATAGCTGATAGCTGATAGCTGATAGCTGAATGCTTACTTACTAGCTCTGTGGTTAACCAATATGAATTGCGTAATACTACTAATGTAGTTTAAATAGTTTTTTTAAATAGTCTGATAAATTCGTTAATTCTACCGAGGTCTTGTAAAGAAAGTCTGTAAATAATGGGATTAACGTTTAATTTATAGTTTTTTTATTTACTGGATTAAATCAAATTTAAAACTGACTTCTGAGGAAATACCATGACATTCAAAATTCTTAGCTTAGATGGAGGGGGAATGCGTGGAGTTATATCCGCAAGAATTCTCCAAGAGATAGAAAAAACAATAAAAGAGAAATATGGTCAGGAATTACATGAATATTTTGACTTAATTTCCGGAACATCCACTGGCTCAATTTTGGCGGCGGGAATTGCCTGTAATATGACTGCATAGGATCTGATTAAGCTCTATAAGAAAGAGGGAAAAAATATCTTTCTTAAGAGTACACGTTATATGCGAAAATTGCGGGAGTTAAGTAAACTTTTTGGGCGTGGTGTATTATATCCCCACGAGTTTCCAGATAAGTCGGAAGAGCAAGGATTGGCTAATGTTTTGAAAAGAAATTTGGTTGATCCGGACTCGCGTAAACCTTTGACAATGAGAGACATCAAGGACTTACAACTCTTAATCCTCAGTTATGACGTTTTCACCCGAAACACAACGTGGTTTGGGAATAACGATCCAAGTGGATGGTACATTGAGAATGATATTCCACTTTGGCAAATCTGTACCGCTTCAGCTTCAGCACCAACGTTTTTTCCACCTTATCAACTCCTAGTCAAGCCTGATGAAGAAAATTATAAGAAAAAATATCGCCCCCATATCGATGGTGGGGTATCAGCTAATAACCCAGTGTTAGCTGCAATCGCCCATGCTATATCGATGAAAGATGAGGGAAAGCAAAATAAAACTAAAATAGACGACATTGCTGTTCTCTCCATTGGCACTGGTACAACAACTCGTCCTTATACATATGATGAGGTAAATAAATGGGGACAATTGGGTTGGGTAAGCCATCTACCGGATATGTTTTTAGACCCTGATGCGGAAAATTCAGAGCATATTGCTTTACGCATGTTTAGAGGCATAGGCAGGCAAAAATATTTGCGTTTAAATTTCGAAATAAACATGTATATTAAATAAAAAAAATGTTTTATAAAACTATGGAAGCCTTTCAAAAAAATTAATAAATACATTCATCAATATAATCTATTTTTTGATAATATTAGGGATAAAAAAAAGGAAAAACTTAATGAATATATTGACAACTATGAAGCTTTTAAAGAACTAAAATTTGCTGCTGAGTGCTATTTAGAATACGGAACAGTTGATTATAAAAACGCTGATAATGACAAGGATATTGCCGTTCGGGATGCAATTGACAAGTTTATTTACAATCATCCTCCTGATCACAAAAAGTAAAAAGAAGATTTAGAAGACTCTAACGCAGAGACAACCCAGTCAAGACAGCTGGTTACAACTTAGAGGGGTCTAAAGCCAAGATTTAACCTTTAAACCCTCTAGTTTTGGTAAGGAATCAGGGATCTGCTGATCCCTGATTCCTTACGTTTTCCGATTCGGGCAAAGCCCGACGCTGGGCGAACTGCCCAAGGGCAAGTAAGAAAATTAATCGTAGGGTGGGCAGTGGATAAGACGGATACTATCAGGTTGTAATAGAGTTGAGAACCACTGCCCACCGACCTCAAATCAACTAGAAAATATGAGTTATTTTCTAGATTTTTAAGACAATTAGTCCTCCGGTGGGCAGTGCATCATACCCATGGAAAAGCTGACAATGGTTTTGCTAAGCACTGCCCACCCTACATCTACATCTATTGCTGGTCTGGTGGGCAGTGCATCATACCCATGGAAAAGCTGACAATGGTTTTGGTAAGCACTGCCCACCCTACATCTACATCTATTGCTGGTCTGGTGGGCAGTGCATCATACCAATTCAAAAGCTGACAATTGGTTTGATCAGCACTGCCCACCCTACATCTATTGCTAGCATGCCTTTTGCCTTTTGCCTTAATAAGCACTGCCCACGCTACATCTATGGCTGGTCTGGTGGGCAGTGCATCATACCAATTCAAAAGCTGACAATTGGTTTGATCAGCACTGCCCACCCTACATCTATTGCTAGCATGCCTTTTGCCTTTTGCCTTTTGCCTTTTGCCTTTTGCCTTAATATATACTGCCCACCCTACATCTATTGCTGGTCTGGTGGGCAGTGCATCATAGCCATTGAAAAGGTAACTGCTCACCTTACATCTATTGCTGGTCTGGTGGGCAGTGCATCATACCAATTTAAACCCTCACAATGGTTTTAATAAGCACTGCCCACCCTACATCTATTGCTAGCATGCCTTTTGCCTTTTGCCTTTTGCCTTTTGCCTTTTGCCTTAATATATACTGCCCACCCTACATCTGTTCCCTGTTCCCTGTTCCCTGTTCCCTATTTCCTGTTCCCTAAAACCCAATCCTAATGTCCCGATAGACTAATCAGTACAACTCCCAATACCATAATTGCTGCTCCAGTTGCTCTTTCCTGAATTCCGGGTTCTTTAAAAATTAGACATCCTAAGATTACACTAATTAAAACACTCATGCGTTTAACGGCGATCACGTGACTAACAAAGGTCATTTCGAGAGCTGTCATTTGGCACAAAATGACTCCGGCCTGAAATAAACCAATAGGAACTATAGACAGTAAGTATTTTGGAATTTGGTTTAATTTACTTCGTGATTTATACAGCATAATCACTCCCATCCCTGTAGCAATAAAGGTATGCAGTGCAATTGCCCAAAATATTGGTGAAGAATTTTGTACCCCCACCTTATCAACGTTGGACGTAATACTAAAAATTACAGCTGCGGTTAACATTAACTTAGGACCTCGTTGCTTCAGTAGCCCTTTAAAAGGGGCGAGGTAACCGTTTCTTTTTTCTTTCAAATTCAAGCTATAAGACCCAAGTACAATCATCATAATCCCTACCATATCTAAGGGGGTAGGATATTCTCCAACAATGATTGGGGATGTCACTAATAAAAATAACGGGGTAAAGGTCACAAAGGGAACGGTAATGGATAAGTCAGAGCGACTCAATGCTTGGATATACAAGCTCATGGCTAGGACATTCAGAGACCCTCCTACCATTAATGCTAAGCCAAAATATCGGCCTAGTTCGGGAATTTCAATAACAAAAAGGAGGGGCAGTAAAACCGGCAAATAAAAAAAGAATAACGCCCAAGAAACAATGTAAGCATCAACATTTTTGAGCCCTCGCTTACTCGTCAAATCCTTGCCAGAAGCAAAAAGAGCTGTTAGACTAGCGAATATCAACCAAAGCATAGTAGTGCTAACCTGTAGTTTAGCCAGAATAGAGATAATGAGTGAATGACAGACTTAACTAGCCTAACTTAAGACATAAGTTAAGGCATAGTTAAATTTAGGGTTTATGGTTAACTGTTGACTGTTGACTGTTGACTGTTACCCGTCACTAAGCAACCCTATAAAAGTATAAGATAAGTTAACTATTATAGTTAACTGTGTATCAGCAGAAGCAGTTAGCGATCGCACTGACGAAGTTAGCTTTTGAATCATCCTCTGTTAACCCCAACTCCCCATCAGTGCTAACAGAATGTAAGCTAAGGCACATTTAGCAATCCTTAAGTAATGCTTAACTAATGGTTGAGAGTTGGGGGAGGTAATAAGTGTCGCGGCATCATAGGCAAATTTGGTGTCGGGATACCTGGGCATCCTCCAAGGAATTTTTATCGGGTCAATACCGGTAAAAATTCCAAATTGATTAACAAAATGATAAAAAATTTACTAAAAACATGATATACAAACATGATACTGTTGACAGTAAATTAGATTGACACTAACCAAGTCAAAAAAAACCTGTTGATATATCCCGCTTTGAGCGAATCGAAATGCTAATCGAAATGCTATCGGTCTGACGGGGGTGGGATTGTTGCAACAGGTCTCGGATGTAAAACCTAAGCTTAGTCGCAAAACTCAACTTAGGCAATCTCCGGTCAAGTGACAAGCCAGCGCCATAGCCTTAGCGTGGGGTCTGGTAAATCAGTTGACGATTTCCGCGCCTTGGGTAAAAACCATCAAAGGTCAGGGATCTAGATGGGTGCAAGGAATAGGGTCAAAGCGATGCAGTCGGCCAAAGGGGTAAACCCCCACTCGCCCTTTGCATCAAGACAATGAACAATTTTGTTTTCTAGTGACCTCCGGAGAACTCAACTGGTATATTATGGGCGGGTGTGTTCACCGAAAAGGGACACATCTGTAAATTCCCTACTTCGACACACAGGTATTAAGTTATGCAAGCAAAATTCTTGATATCAAATCAGAGTATGAACAAATATATGAGGTTAACTACCAAATTATTAGTGCTGGTTGCTCTGCTAGGAGCAGTTAGTGCTTGTAAGTCTAAGCAAATCGAGGAGCCTTCCCCGAGTGCAAATCAAGTAGAACCACTTCCTGAAGTTGAGGAAGAAAAGGCTTCTCGCTTTAATATTCCCTTCTTTAATCTGGGTAGGAACCAGGAGGAGGCAGAACCAACTGATACAGCACTGTTAGAAGACCCATCAATTACAGAAGCTGAAACACCGAGTATTCAACCAGAGCAACCGATCGCACAAGCACAGCCGACTACAACTGATCCCTTTTCACAGCCAGAGGACGATACTGTTGCTCAAGGAAATCCTGTGATCAGTGAGTCTAGTGCTTCAGGGGCTACAGCAAGCTCAGCAACTACAGGAAGTTCTGGTACAGTAGTATACGAAGATAATGACCCCATACCAGCGCTATGGTAGAGTGCAGCACCTGTAGTTGTTTAAAAGGTTGGGGACAAGATTAGAGATTGGGGATTAGGGGATGGGTCAACAGGAGAAAGTATGAAAAATAAAGGTTGAAGAATAAAGGTTGAAGTAAAAAGGATGAAAAATAAAGCTTGAAGGAGGAAATGGGTTTATCGGTGGCTGACTTAAGGTTGACTAAAACCGTTATCTACAACCTACGAGTTACACTTACCACTTCCCACGTCATACTTAATAATTCATCCTTGATACTTCATACTTAATAGTTCATCCTTGATACTTTCCCCAATCCCTAGTCTCCACTCTCCTTAACCTATGAAAGCAGCAAGTGACATTCTGATTATTGGCGGTGGCATTATTGGTTTAGCGATCGCTGTAGAACTGAAGCAGCGTGGGGCAACAGTAACTGTTGTCACCCGCAATTTCCAAGAAGGTGCCACCCTAGCTGCAGCGGGAATGTTGGCACCGTTTTCAGAAGCGCTGCCCATCGGACCCATGCTCGATTTAGGCCTGTGGTCCCATTCACTGTATCCTCAATGGTGTACCAAACTGGAACAGATGACTGGTGTGGCAACGGGCTATTGGCCCTGTGGCTTTTTAGCACCGGTCTATGAAGGGGCAGCAGGAAATCACCAACAGCAGCTCAGCAACCAAACCGGAGTTGCTGACTGGTTAGACAAAGATAGGATTCATTGCTATCAATCAGGTTTAAGCTCGGAAGTGGTTGGTGGTTGGTGGTACCCAGAAGATGCTCAGGTGGTTCCCCAAGCACTCAGTAAAGCCCTGCGACTGGCTGCCCAAGAATGGGGAGTAGACCTACGTGAAGGCATAGCTGTGGAGGCAATTCAGCAACACAATCGCTTAGTCTCTGGGATTAGAACCTCCGCAGGGGAACTCCATGCAGACCATTATGTCCTAGCAACTGGAGCCTGGTCTAATCAACTATTGCCCTTGCCAGTGGCTCCAAAAAAAGGTCAGATGCTGTCAGTAAAAGCCACTAAAAATTATCAACACCCCTTGCCACTACAGCGAGTGTTATTCAGCTCTGAGGTTTATCTAGTCCCCCGTCGAGATGGACGAATTTTGATTGGTGCAACAGTAGAGGATGTAGGTTGGCAGCCTGACAACACTACTGCTGGAATTAACCGTTTGTTAGAATCAGCTATCCGGCTATATCCGGAAATTCAACACTGCTCGATTCATGAGTGTTGGTGGGGATTTCGACCAACCACACCTGACCAATTACCAATTCTTGGCACTAGTCCATGCCAAAACCTGAGCTTGGCTACTGGTCACTATCGCTACGGTATTTTGCTGGCTCCGGTGACCGCTTTGTTGCTGGCTGACCTGATTGAGAAGCAAAAGTCTGACCCATTGTTAGATCAATTTCGATACGACCGACCTTACCATCAACCAGCCTCAAATCAAAGCATTCCTAATCTTAGTCCTAATCTTAGTCATCATCTCAGTGTATCTAGTAACTCCTCCTCAACACCAGTGCTGCACTATAATTCTGCTACGCTCCGGAACTCTCACTCTGACAATGGGACGGAACCATCCCCAGCTGATTTACTGACCATTGCGGGAAAAACCTTTCGGTCTCGTCTGATGACTGGCACAGGGAAGTATGACTCTCAAGAGGTAATGGCTGAAAGTATTGCGGCTAGTGGCAGTGAAATTGTGACGGTGGCCGTGCGTCGGGTACAAACTAAAGCACCAGGACACGAAGGGCTAGCGGAATCCCTGGATTGGAGGAAACTGTGGATGTTACCCAACACCGCAGGCTGTAAAACGGCGGAAGAAGCGGTGCGAGTGGCACGGCTTGGTCGGGAAATGGCGAAGCTATTGGGCCAAGAAGACAATAATTTTGTGAAACTGGAAGTGATTCCTGATCCTAAGTATTTACTCCCTGACCCCATTGGTACTCTAGAGGCAGCAGAGCAACTGGTAAAAGAAGGGTTTGCAGTTTTGCCCTATATTAATGCGGATCCCTTATTAGCCAAACGCCTAGAAGAAGTAGGATGTGCTACGGTGATGCCTTTGGGTTCACCCATTGGTTCGGGACAGGGCATCAAGAATGCTGCCAATATTGAAATCATCATTGAGGAAGCTGGAGTGCCGGTGGTGGTAGATGCTGGCATAGGTAGCCCCAGTGAAGCCACCTATGGGATGGAGTTAGGGGCAGATGCTTTATTGGTTAATAGTGCGATCGCATTAGCAGGTAATCCTATCATGATGGCAAAAGCGATGGGAATGGCCACCGAAGCTGGTCGTCTGGCTTACCTAGCTGGTCGTATTCCAATTAAAAACTATGCTAGCGCTAGCTCACCCTTGACTGGTACCATTAGCTAGCATAGATTAAATAACTTGTCAAGGTCTAGGACTGGATTAATACTTTAACGTAACAAATCAAGCTAATCAGGAAAACTGAAGAGTAGTTATGCCAATTTTTGTTACATTCTTTGTTACATTTATATAAATAAAGTAAAAAAAGGTTGTAATCCATGCCATATACAGTAGAAGACGGCGGACGTTTAAACAATTTTGCTAAAGAGCCAAAAATGTACCAGGCAGAGCCACCCACTGCAGCGGAAAAGCGCAACTACGTGATCTTGGGTGCAACAGCTCTGATTTTAGTAAGTGGCTTGATCTTTGTGGCTTTCTCAGCTTCTGGTGTGAGCTAGGTACTGCACAGAAGAAAGCTGTTGAAAAGCCACTTCAGTTCAAGAATCTGGTTGCCATTAAAGCTTTTTGATGGCTTCCATCGCTTCTTGATAATTTTCAGTTCTGCCTTGTTCTTGGAATAAATCAGCCGCTTTTTTAAAATCCTTAATCGCTTCCTCAACCTTATTGAGGTCAAGGCTGGCTAGACCCCGTTTATAAAACGCATCGGCAAAAGTGGGTTCAATTTTTAGAGTTTCTGTGTAATCAGCTACAGCAGCTTGATACTGTTTGAGCTTACTGCGAGTTAAACCACGCTGGTAGTAAGCCATGGCATTTTTAGGGTTAATCGAGAGAGCTCGATCGTAATCCGCAATTGCTTGGAAATAGTTCTCTACTTCAGAGTAAGCATTACCTCGACTGAGATAGACCGTATCATTATTGGGTGTCAGAGCAATAGCTTTGGAAAAATCAGCGATCGCTTCGATGAACTTCTTTTGCACAAAATAGGCATAGCCACGGTTGCTATAGGCTTCACCATAGTCGGTTTTAATCTTGATAGCAGCAGTGTAGTTATCAATCGCTTCTTGATAATTCCCCTGAATGTGGTGGACGTAGCCCAGATTGTAGTTGATATCAGGGTCATAGGGTTCCAGCTGCAAAGCCTGTTTGAAATTTTCCATTGCCTCTGGATAATTACCATTATCTAGTTGATCCACGCCCCGGTTGTAGAATTCCACAGCACTCACCCGGGGTATAGTCCTCACTGGCAATTCCCTATTAAAAGGGTCTTTATCAACAGAGGGTTTTTCAGCATTAGGTGGTTTATCATCGCCAGGTTGGGCTGGAGTAGTAGCTGGTTTTTCCTCAACAGGTTGGGCTGGAGTAATAGCTGGTTTATCATCGCCAGGTTGGGCTGGAGTATTAGTTGGCTCTTCGGCGGACGTTGGCTCTTCATTATCTGGCTCAGATCGGATAATGACTGGAACTGGAAGTGGCTCCTGCTGAGCATAGACAGTTGCGGTAAATCCAGTCAGTATTGTGGCAAGTCCTAGACTAGAGATAGTTCGATAAATTGGTTTCATGGTTTTCCTTACAAAGCCTGATGATTTCCAGAATTGTTACCGTGTGCAGTTGTCTAAAATTGCTCTATTAACTTGACTTAACTATCTATCACACATCTGGTGAGTGTCCAACCGGTAACAGAAAATACATAGGGGCAGGTACGATTAGTTAAAGATGAGACAATTAAGCAGCTGAGTTGACGTTTAATAGAGATGCTCAAAGAGATGCTCAAGAAAATTGCACCACTACTGCTGCTAGTGTTGAGTCTGGCTATACATGGCTGCACAACTGGTGCCAGTGGTCTACAAAGCTATGTAGACAGCCTTAACGGTTATCAGTTTTTGTATCCCAACGGTTGGGTCCCTATCACAGTGACTGATGGACCGGATGTAGTGTTCCACGATATTATCGAAAGCACCGAAAATGTTAGTGTGGTCATTAGCCCAGTGCCAGAAGACAAGACCCTTGCTGATTTAGGAACACCATCAGAAGTGGGCTATCAGCTGCAAAAAAATGCCATTGCTCCTCCTGATTCTGGTCGCACAGCCGAGTTGGTTGATGCTGAAGCTCGCGAAGTAGCAGACAAGACGTATTACCTTTTAGAATACAACGTCCAACTTCCCAACCAAAAACGGCACAATCTCGCCAGTGTGGTGATTAACCGTGGCCAGCTCTACACCTTCAATGCTTCCACGACCGAACGACGCTGGGGTAAGACGAAAAATATGTTCAAGGCAGTGGTTAACTCCTTTTCAGTGAACTAGTAAACAGTTAAAGGTTACAGGTTGTTTGGTTGAAGGTTACAGGTTGTTTGGTTGAAGGTTACAGGTTGTTTGGTTGAAGGTTACAGGTTGTTTGGTTGAAGGTTACAGGTTGTTTGGTTGAAGGTTACAGGTTGTTTGGTTGTTTGGTTGTTTAGTTGTTCGCCAAAGGCCTGCTGATCAGGTACAGTCTTCTTTGAGGCTGATTGCATTAAAACCCTCTTGCCTCTTGCCTCTTGCCTCTTAGCTCTTGCCTCTTGCCTTAAAAGCATAAGCAATGTCGCTCAAACGTTTCTAAAAATTGCTATATGGATGTGCCGACTTTTGTATTAGCTTCAGCTTCTCCAGCTCGCAGACGATTGTTGCAAATTGCTGGTATTGAACCGGTGGTTTGCCAAAGCAATTTTGACGAATCTCAAGTGCAGCATCCAGAGCCAGCAACCTTAGTGCAGATTCTAGCTGAACAAAAAGCAAAAACTGTTGCTGATCAATTTAGCGACGCTCTGGTATTAGGCTGTGATTCTGTATTGAGTATGGAGGGTGGGATTTATGGCAAACCCCTTAACCCCTCTGAAGCAATCGCTCGTTGGCAACAGATGCGAGGGACTACTGGAGAACTCTATACAGGTCATGCTTTAATTGACTTATCTCGGAACAAAACCATAGTGCGCTGTGGTGTAACACGAGTTTATTTTGCCAATGTAAGCGATCGCGCTATAGAAGCTTATGTTGCTACTGGCGAACCCCTTAAATGTGCTGGAGCCTTTGCCTTGGAAGGTAGAGGGGGACTCTTTGTTGACAAAATCGAAGGCTGTCATAGTAATGTTATTGGTCTTAGCTTACCCCTACTCCATCAAATGTTACAGGAACTAGGATATGAAGTTACTGATTTTTGGCGCTTGAACTAATAACTAACAACTAAAAACTAGTAACGGGTGCATCTCATTAAAGCTGTTTGACCCGGTGGGTGGAATGGGCATCTTGGTGGAATGGGCATCTTGCCGGTTATCAATATTCCCAAACGGGCTATCCCAACGCTGGCGACCGATAAAATAAGTGCGAGCCCGTCTGATCACGCACCCTACACAACTAAAGCAACAAAATCCATGA
Source organism: Moorena sp. SIO3E8 (assembly GCF_010692445.1). Classification (NCBI taxonomy): domain Bacteria; kingdom Bacillati; phylum Cyanobacteriota; class Cyanophyceae; order Coleofasciculales; family Coleofasciculaceae; genus Moorena; species Moorena sp. SIO3E8. Next base: position 122,096 of record NZ_JAAHHM010000012.1, read on the forward strand.
CCACTAAAGACGACTTCAAACAACAAATCAAAGCAGGTAACATTAGGGATGCCCTGACCCTATCCCTAGGTGAAGCAGTGGAGTTGGAAATTACAACTTGGGTATCCTCATCTAGCCCAGCTCCTAATTCTTCAGCTGAGCTAGACCAACCAACATCTGATTCCCAAATGCGTACTCGCATGAATATTATTGATGGTGAAATCAACAACAAAGTTGGTTCAGAGTTTATGGGCAATGGGCCTTACACTGAACTGAAGCAATTTCACCTAGAGCAGGTAAAACAAGGACGCCAGATTATTCAGCAAAATTTGGAAAATTTGCAACAACTGTTTACAGTTCTGAGTAGTACTATGGGTCGGCTACCTCAAGACTCTGACGTAGCTACTGATAGTAACTCTAGGCTATCTACTAAAAAACGGAATAGGGAATAGGGAATAGGGAATAGGAAAAAAATCCTGTGTACCTCCTTACTATGAGAACCGCTATAACGATTACGGTGCGTTAATAACGCACCGTACAGATAGCTACAGATAACATATAAAATTCCAATTATGCGATCGCTACCCAACAATTCGGATTACCTAAGAAAAGCGGTCATTCGACAATTAAAAGAGGATAGACTGTTGCCGCTAGATGATTGATTAGGGGTAGTGAAGCTATCAGCTAATTATAAATTGCATCTTTCAGTAAGAAGGCATAATCCCAAAGAACAGTTTCCTGACTTGGGAGGCTCGTTGAGAGTAGTTTTTTTAAAGATTCTGTAAAGACAACTCCCTGATCATCATCAAATAATCACATATATAAAGATTGGGTAAAGATACTTAATTGCCAGATATTTCCTTTTAGCTTTCTTTATATACTCACTAAATAACAACGGTTGTTCCAGTTGATTAATTCCTTGACTATTCTAGTCGCGCCACAGGTCGCAACGTTGTTTAATCTACATATTTCACATCAAATATATGAACTTACTCAATTCTGGTAAATTCTTGCCTGTAGCGACTACGGCTATAGGTACCTTGGCTGCATTGAGCTTGGGAGCTTCTCCTCCTGCTGAGGCGGCATCCTTAAAAACAATCACAGCTTCAGCATTCGCACAAACTCGTTCTAGTGATGCTGATTTTCCCTTCTTTTTTACGTTCTCGTTTCCCGATGTGCCTGGAACAGGGGCAGTCGCTATAGCTGAATCTGTTGCTGACACCTCTGTAGGGGGTGCATCTCATTTTTGTAAAAACATCATTAATAAAGCATCCCATTTAGGTAAGCACAGCGTAAAGAAAGAATTTTAGGAACATTTTCAATATTCCATTGTGAGCCTGATATTTTAACTCGCATTCCTATT
>NZ_JAAHHM010000120.1:0-19436 GCF_010692445.1 Moorena sp. SIO3E8
TTTCAAGTTGGTGCAAGTGTCTCAGCCATCGCCCCGTCAGGGGATAGCCATCAAGCAGAATTCGTCACTTAATGATTTTTATTGAATACTCAAATCCTTCCTGGGGTTTGGGTTTCAAAATGTATTTCTGTTGAGTAATACCTAGGCGAATGCCCAAATCTAAAAAACATACCCTTGAAAGCCCGTCACTCGCAGGTCTAGGGTGGGGGCACAGCGAGCCAGGATGTATTCCTCTACTAAGTCCAGCAAACCAAGACTGGGATTAGGTTGCCGTGCTGAAGAATCCGGTAGAATAATCAGTTCCACTTGACCGACATCGTCTCTGTCTAGATAAGGGCTATTGTCAGCATGGTCACTTGTGGTCTTGGGCGGTAGGTTGAAATTTCCTGTCAGAGAACCATCAGGATACTCGATGGTGACATCACCGCTAACGTTAACATCGCCCAAGTTGACCATAGTCACGTACCATTCGGTTCCAAGACTGAATTGGCTGGGTGTGACTGGGTAACTCAGTTCGCGATCGCCAGCTTGATCAGAGGTAAAGATTTTTTCCTCATAGGCTATGGTCTGTCCTGGACCATTAATCTTGACCTGTAGCTGATAGGTGGTTGGGGGATCATTACCCTGGGACCATAAACTGACCGTGATCGTCCCTGATTGCTCCAACGGGAGGTAGTAGTTTGGCAACCACTGTAAGTCTTTTGGGTTAAATTTGGGAGTAATTGCCCATGCCCTCGCTACATCGGTAGATGCTTGGTAGACCAAATCTTCAATGTCTTCGGCAGTTACAGCTTTGTACCGATGGCGCAAGGTTTTGGGCCCTTGCTCCTTAACCCACTCTAGAGACTCCTGATTGGATCCACCACTAGCAGCTTCTAGGTTAGTGACACTATCGACATAAGGCACTGTGGTCTTGAGTTCGGTGATAGTCTCAGCTGGTTTGTTACCCTGTTTACCACCACCTGTGCGGTAGTAAACCATACGGATATTGTTGCTACCTAGGGGTGGTATCCTTCCCTGTTGGTTGTTGCCAAAGCTTACTTCTCCGGTCAGGTGATTGAGAACATAGTGACGGTCTTCGGGTCCGGAACCATAGAAATCTGATACTTCTTGCCAAACTACCCACACCTCCTCTTGTAGATCCGTTTCTTCCTCTTCCCGGACCTCTAGTTGTTGACCTTCTAATACAGGAAACTGGAGGGTGGAGAAGGTCTGATCGGGATTCCCATTACTCGAACCAAGGATTTCATTCTCAATCGTGGTTGCCTGGGTTGCCCAAGTTGTATTCAGCAGCAACCGCCGTAGTCGGGGTGGGACTCTAAAATCACCCCCTTGCCAGCGAATTCGCAGCCAATATAAGTCCTTACCAAATTCTGATTGCTTTGTCAAGTCAGTTGGTCCAATAAACCGGACTAAACCCGGTTGACTCATGGCAGCGGTTTCATCCGCTTCCACGCCTAAACGCACCCAACGGTCAAGGCTGGGATATTCAGGGCTGGAATATTCTGCTGCTATCACTGCTGGCTGAGTTATGGTAGGACTTGTGGCCAATTCCTCTGGTGCTGGGGGTTCTACCTGGGCATAGATCGTGGTGGAGCGGTTGGCGAAGGGGGCATCAAAGCCTAGGTAAAGGGTCGGTCTCAGGTCTTGAGTGGGAGTAAAAGCCTCAAAGGGCGAGCCATCCTGGTTAGCTTGAGTGGTGCAATCTATATAAGTGAAATCATTGTAGGTCAAGCAAGCTGACAGAGGGGAATCACCTGAGTTGTAGCTATAGCTTAGCTTCAGGGATTTTACCACTGGTGGAGCTAAAGCTGAGGCTGGTAGGAGTACCACACTCGTTTCCACTGGATGAGATTGAGTGAGGTTGCTCGTCAGGGTGAGGGTATTCTCGTTGAAATTGATACTAGCAATCTCCAAGTCTTCCTGCTTGTTAGTACCTGGATCAATCCGAATGCGATCGCTAGGCAAAAAACCTCTGACACTATCTACCTTGATGGTGTTGATACCACTGCTGACCTCTTGTTCAAAAAGTTCCACCGTTGCTCCACTGGCATGGTCGGAATAGATAGTATTGGTCAGAGTTAGGGTATTAGAGCTAATACTACTAATTTGCGCATATTCCGGTTGACTTGTCTGTGCCCCAATCAGAATAGAGTCATTAGGTTGAAAGCCACTAGCGCTACTGACCTGTAGGGTATTGGCTCCACTGCTAACAGCTTGAGTGAGTGTGGTGCTAGCGGCACGAGATGGCTGGAGTGTGGTACTGGTTTCTTCTGCGGTAGCTTCCTCAGTACCATAATTACCCGTGATAATCCGAGCACGAAGCCAATAATTACTTTCCCCATTTACTGGCTGCGGTTCCATCTGGTCAGGGAGGGTGAAAGTAAATGCACCGCCAATAGTGAAGTTGGCAGCAGACAGACCAGAAGTATTATGTTTAACTACCTCCCAAGTACTACCATTCCAAGCTTCCCAGCGGACTTCCACACCCCCAGTGGTATTAACCGGTGGAGCATCACTACTTAAAACTAAATTAACGGTAACTTCGGCTCCAGGTTTGGATAAAACTTCCTGACTAGCGAGATAAAAGGTATCGTTGAAACCAGGTTCCTCACCAAAGGGGTAGAAATCTTTGCTCAGATCCAGTTCATCGGTATCGAAAAAGCACAAGTCTAGTGCTATATCACTGCCATTAATCTCCACACTGGCACTAATGTGATTGATCGCAGGCAATGACTGAGGTGGAGGTAATGGAGTATTGGTAAGCTGAGCTTTAAGCCAGGCAGCATTGATACCATTAATACTATCCTGACTGGGGACTGGCAGATTCTCAATGGACACCTGCCACTGACTGTTACCTGAGTTGGTCAAGCTTGGGAAGGACTTGCTAATTTGGTTCTGGTCGTCAATGTCTAGACGGGCCAAACGGATATGAGTATTAGCTGGTTTGCTAGTATCGGTCTCAGCAATTAGTTCCAGGACTGGTTCTGATTCACTGTAGGAAATTACCACTAGCCTAGTTTGATTGGTGTTGCTGCTCAGGTCAACAGACTGTTTTTGAGCGAGATTAATCTCTCGACCTTGGTAATCTATCGCCTTTCCCGGTTGGACGATAACTTCACCATACCCAATTTCAACCTCTAAGCCCTCAATAATTCCTAGTATTGGTTTCCAGACCTCCCCATTCCAGTAAGACCAAGTGATTGGTACTGCTGCTAACCCAACTGCATTAGGAGAGTCAATAGTTAGGGTGAGAGTTTTCGATTCAGGTAAGGTGAGCAGGTGGTCACAAGCCAAATAGAGGGAATGTTCGATGGGCTGATCCCCTGCAAAGGTTAGAAAAGCAGCATCGTCTTGACCCGTCCCTTGCTGTGTGCGATCGCTATAGCGGTCTTGTTCCGGTTCCCGCACAAACACTGCTTGCAGCTGCACATTGGTCAAGACTAAATCACGCTCGGTCTCGAAAATGACCTCTTCTTCCTCTCCTTCTGTGGGCGGTGCTGCCACCTCCGTCTGAGCCGGAACCAAGGCTTCTGTGCTACCAGTTGCCAAATAAAAGGTCAAGGGTACTCGCGCTGGTTGGGGTGGTCCAATGCTAGTGCCAATCAAATCCAGAAAGGCCAGGAAATTTTTATCCGGGACTTGATTAAGGCGATCGCCGACAATCGTTGCCAGATGACCAAAAATACGAATTAGTGACCGACCACCATCCGGCTTGTTATCTGCCAAAGGACGCCACTCTGTGAACGCCTTAGCACACGCCTCCGTATAGGCAACGATGTCTTTATAGCTACGTTGATCAATCTTTGGAGCTTGCATAAGAAATTAGGGAGTAGGGAGTAGGGAGTAGGGAATCGGGAATCGGGAATCGGGAATCGGGAATCGGGAGTAGATGTAGGGTGGGCAGTGCTTGAGACTGATTGATTTGGTTGCCATCGCATTTGTTGGCACTGCCCACCAGACGATTAATCACTGGGTGGGTTTTGGATCAATCCACTAATCCCCCGTTGGGATCCCCCTCCCGTCCCCCTTAATAAGGGGGAAGCTAGAGGAGTAGTTGATGTAGGGTGGGTAGGAGTGCATCAGAGTGATTAATTTGGTTGCGATCGCGAAGCGGTTCCAAAGGAACATCGCGTTTTGTGGCACTGCCCACCATCCGATTAATCACAACTTGATCTAGATGTAGATGTAGGGTGGGCAGTGCTTGAGACTGATTGATTTGATTGCGATCGCGAAGCGGTTCCAAAGGAACATCGCGTTTTGTGGCACTGCCCACCATGGGATTAATTTGTTTGCGTTCGCGAAGCGGTTCCAAAGGAACATCGCGTTTTGTGGCACTGCCCACCATCGGATTAATTTGATTGCGTTCGCGAAGCGGTTCCAAAGGAACATCGCATTTGTTGGCACTGCCCACCATCGGATTAATTTGATTGCGTTCGCGAAGCGGTTCCAAAGGAACATCGCATTCTGTGCCACACCCCACACCCACACCCCACACCCTACACCCCACACCCCACACCCCACACCCCACACCCCACACCCCACATCCCACATCCCAAATTAATAATCTAAATAGAATGGATAAACTAAGTTAAAGCGATTATTAGTACGGCGCACTTGGTAGTTAATTTCTATCATGAGACGATTAAATTGGGTCTCATCGGGGTAGACACCTACATCTAGAACCTCAATGCGTGGTTCCCACTGGGTCAAGGCTCGGCGTACCTCCACTGTTAATTGTCCAGCTGTCCCAGCGCTGTTGCTGGCAAATACTAAATCATGAATACCGCAGCCAAAATCTGGCCGCATCAGCCGTTCTCCTGGAGAAGTACTCATAATCATCCAAATCGACTGGCGGACACTATCCTCATAGTGCGCCATTTCGATTTGTTTATTTTGGTCGAGTACTACGGGGAAACTCCATCCCACTCCGAGAAAATCAGTAGTCATCGTTCCATCTCCTTATCAACCCCCAATAAATACCTTCGTCGGCTTACCAGGCCCAGGGGTTACTGTGCCGTGGGGAGGGGGTAATTCACTACAGGTCTTAACTGGGTCACCAATGCGCGCCACTGGTTTACCCTCAATTTTCACAGAGGAACTACCCTTAGTAATTTCAGCTGTTTTGTTAGGTTCCTTGACAAACTTGATCGGTGAAGTTCCCGGTGGCGGTATTGGTGGGTGTGCCTGGGTTTTACCCTGGCTGCCCTTTAAAGCCACCAATTTACCACCAATTTTCACCTTTTTACTCAACTTTTGCTCGAATTTTCCTTGGAAAGGAATTGGCATTGGCGCTACAATTGGCGGCGCAGGAGCAGGTGGTTGACCCTGGACTTTGTGCGTACAAGATGTCACAACTAAATCGCCTTTTCTGGCTGCCGGTTTACCCATGATTTTTCATACTCCATAAAACTTAAATAACAGTATTCAGCGGTCAGCGGTCAGCGGTCAGTGGTCAGTGGTCAGTGGTCAGCTGTCAGTGGTCAGCGGTCAGCCTTGTGGGACAGGCTTTGGCCTTGGCCTTTGGCCACGCTACGCGAATGGCCACGCTGTGCGAACGACGCTGGGAGCTAAACCATAAGCTGATAACTAATAGCTGATAACTAATAGCTGATCACTGATTGCTGATCACTGATTGCTAATTGCTGATTGCTGATTGCTGATTGCTGATTGCTGATCGCTTAATTAATTGATACCGTATTACCGGTAATTTTCACGTCTTTACTAGCTTTAAAGTGCATCCCCTGCTTAGTTTCAATTTTGCTACCATTAGCATTAACTTTCAATGACTTATCTGTCTTCATATCCAGGTTATTATTGGCAGTAATTTTGATATCTTCCTCGGAAATAATTTCGATACCCTTCCCACCAAGCTTAAGCTTACCTTCTTTAGACTCAATGGTAATCGAATTATCCTTAGTATTAATAATAATGCTGTTTTTGCCAGTTTTATCAATTACTTCAATTTTTTCCTTATCCTTAGTATCATCTAAGCGAATAGTGTGACCACTTTGGGCAATTACTTCAATTTTGCCTTTGTCCTTAGTATCATCTAAACGGATAGTATGTTTCTTATGGGAAATGACTTCAACTTTTTCTTCATCCTTAGTATCATATAAGCGAATAATATGACCACTACGGGACTTAATTGTACGCTTATTAATAGTCTGTTTTTTACTATATTCTTTGTCTTTTTCAGGAGACTCAGGTGGTTTATCTTTGCCATTCCATAACCCTCCTAGGATATAGGGAAAATTAATATCACCTTGTTCAAAAGCTACCAGCACCTCATCATTCACCTCCGGCAAAAAATAAATACCACGGTCATTACCAGCCATGGGAGTTAACACCCTAGCCCAATAACTTTCATCATTATCTGAGAGCCAAGGAAACTTGACCTTGACTCGCCCTAAGTTTTCCTCATCGCCATTGTTAGTCACTATTCCCATAGTCACCCCATAGAAACGACCTCGTATTTCAGGGGGACCTAGCAAATTACTTAGTAAATCGATGCTTGTCATAATTGATATAGCGGTTTGCGACTTTTTTAATAGATATTTTTAGGGAACAGGGAGTAGGGAGTAGGGAGTAGGGAGCAGGGAGCAGGGAGCAGGGAGCAGGGAATTTAGAATTTAGAATTTAGAATTTAGAATCGGGAGTGGGGAATCGGGAGTGGGGAATCGGGAATCGGGAATCGGGAGTGGGGAATCGGGAATCGGGAATCGGGAACAGGGAACAGGGAATTTAGAATTTAGAATTTAGAATTTAGAATTTAGAATTTGGAATCGGGAATCGGGAATCGGGAGTCGGGAATCGGGAATCGGGATTAGCAACAATAACACCAAACTCCCCATCTCCCCATCTCCCCATCTCCCCATCTCCCCATCTCCCCATCTCCCCATCTCCCTACTCCCTGTTCCCTGTTCCCTGTTCCCTGTTCCCTGTTCCCTGTTCCCTGTTCCCTATAGAACCCATTTGAGATCTCAGAGCTGATTTGTAAACTCGCACTCAACCTTGTAGGATAAAGTTTGCTTCAAAAAAGTACATTTGAACTATGTAATATCCAGAAGACAATCATAGCAACCCTTTCAGGCTTTTTAATATTTACTTGACAAATTAGCTGTCAGTAATGGAGTAAAATAGGTGAAAAATGCCGTACTCAAGTAGTCGAGCGTGATCTTGAATGGGAAATAATCGAGCCTCTGTTGCCCAAAAAGAAGCAAACTAGACAACCATTGTGGAGTAAGAGGCAGATATTAGATGGTATCTTGTACCAACTCAAGAATGGTTGTAATTGGTGTGATTTACCTAGAGACTTACCTCCCTATTCCACAGTGTTTTGGTACTACAAACAGTGGCGATCGCCTTTGGCGCGTCCTGAAGGGACGATCGCAAGGAGTAATCGAAGAAATTAGGGACATCCTACATCGTCGAGTACGTGAGCAAGTAAAAAAAAAGGGCAATGGACAACCCTGATGATTATCGACTCCCAAGCAGTGAAAAACACCTGCAATGCCAGCATCTCTTCCAAAGGATTTTGTTTTTACAAAGCTACTAATGGCATCAAAAGACATCTAGCAGTAGATACCTTGGGTTTCCCATTTTTTAGTTACTGTACCAAAGCATCGGTGTCTGACGATGTGGGATTAATTGAAATGTTATCTAACAACATTGATTACTTCAAATCTAAACCCGTCAATATTGCCAAGATTACCATCTTACAAGACCGGCGGATATCACCCAGAAAAGCTGACACAGGAATTCGAGAAAATTTATCCTCAGATTATGACCAAAATTAGATTTGAACTTTCGGCGAAACCATCCAAAGCTCAGAAGGAAAAAGAAGGGAAAAGTGGCTTTGTCCCAGTCAAAGCTCGGTGGGTAATCGAAAGAACGAATTCGTGGATGGAAAGATGCAAGAGTTTGGTGAAGAACTTTGAAAGAACTCTTGAGCATGCGAACACCAAGATAAGTCTCTGTTTTGTTCGACTGATGTTGAAAAGATTAGCTGCTGCTTAAAAAGATTTCAAATGGGTTCTATAAAAGATTACGACGTCCCATTCCTCCTCACCTTAAATGCTGTGCGATAACCTCGTTTATGGGAATAGGTATGGGTGGTGGAGGTCACATAGTAGTCACCACTAAACTGTTTGCCCACCCCTTGGATAGTAATAACGGTAGCTGCTCGCAAGTCAGGGCGTCCGACACACAAGCCCTCCCCACTGATGTATTCTAGAGCCATGTTATTAAATCCCCCCTGAGCGATTTGCTCAGCTTCCTCTCTACTGAACACAGGGCGATACAAACGTTCGCTGGTTTTTTTTCCACTACCCAAAGCCGGATCTACAGCCTTAGCACCGCTCTTGTTAGTACTAAAACCAGGACTGGCTCGCCCAATGAAGGCTTTCTTGTCCTTCGGGTTCCAACCGCGCACCTCCACCTGTCCCACCTGGGTCAAGCTGGTCAGTCGGGAAGAAAAACTGAGCAGATCCTTTCGTTGAACTAGGGTCAACACTGACTTGGATTTATCCTGATGGGGCCGGAAATATAGTGTTTTATCTTGAACCACTACCTCATAACCGAGTCGTTGAGCACGGGTCTGAAGAAATTCCATGTCTGTTTGGTTATGCTGTAGTACATAGTCCAAAACCAGCTTTGTCGTTACTCCCCCATACTTTAGACCGGCTTTTTTGGCAATATCTCTAGCAATATCGCTGTCTTTCTTTTTAGTAAACGAGCGAGTGTTGTAACCCCGAAGCAATCGATGACTGTAGTCGTAGCCGCGCACTGTCAACAGAGGTATTTCCCCATGGGCAAATTCTGGTTCCAGACCGGTAATCTGACCCATCATCAGTTTTTGCAGTTTCCCTCCACTACCCCCGTAGCCCATAAAAATCGTTACCTCATTGCCTAGCTTAAACAGTTGCGGATCAATCCACTCCTGCTTTTCTTGGTCCCAGTTGGCAAGCTTGATGGTAAACATAGTGGGAGTACTAACGTTTTCATCCACAATTACTGCCATCACATCAGACCGCAACTGTTGTCCCCTGATCAGAATTCTGAAGCCAGGGACTGAGGTAGCGATGCTATTGGTACTAGTTTGAGGAGGTGTCGAGAGCATGGTTAATTAGACTTCTTGCAGAAGTCGGGAACAGGGAACAGGGAACAGGGAATAGGGAATAGGTAAGAGGCAAGAGGCAAGAGGCAAGAGGCAAGAGGCAAGAGGCAAGAGGCAAGAGGCAAGAGGCAAAAAATCCTGTGTACCTGATTAGGTTAGAAACAGCTAGAGACTTCGTGGCAGTTGTCGGGAACAGGGGATCTGGGAACAGTGGACAAGAATTGACCTAAACACTATCAGAAAAATACTTTTGCAAGAGGTCTATTTTAGGTGAGATTAAGTACTGGGATGGTCAGAACTTGACCTGGTGTCAGGTGACGGGGATTAGTAATCCCATTAGCCTTGGCAATCTCTCGCCAGAAGCTGGGGTCATTATATTCTTGACCAGCGATGCTGCTCAGGGTTTCTCCACGTCGCACAACGTGAATTGGGTCGTCATCCCGTGCCAGAGAACTGGGCTTTTCCCGCTCCTCATCTTCTTCAGGGATGAACTGGTGGAAAGTACAGTTGAGAGCGGCCCTGACTGGCATCCCATTAGGGGTAAACATAGTAAAGCGCTGGGTTAGTTGTCCAAGATACCCCTTAAAAATCAGGTTAAATGCCCCCCACCAGAGTTCACATACAGGGGGACGTTTTAAATCAGAGTCAATCAGAGTCAACTCAAAAATCTTATTCGTATACTCTCGAACATCTACAGCATTGGGTGCTGATAATCCATACACACCAGTTAACGATGACGCCGCTGTTGCCGCTCCCGATGCAACTCGTTTGAGGGGAGAACTGCCGCCCCCGGATATACTTTCAGGTAGTCCCTCGTAGGTGTCAAAAAACAGGTCGAGAGTCAGGGTTGCTGGATCCCCACCAATAAATTTAGTATCACCGCGATCGCGGTTTTTGAGAGTTTCATGACGCCATTGGGTTGTCTTGGTAATTTGAATTTCATTAGGATTGAATAGAGGCATTGGTTTGTTTTCTGGAAAAACCATCTGCCATCTTTTTCCTGGCTGCTCCTTGAGGATGGTTAATTTATCTAACTCTGCCCCAAAGAGGCTACTTGTTAATCCTTTGGTTTGGTTTAGTGTTTTTTGGGCTAGATTCTTAAACCCTGTTAATGCCATTGGCTTAATCCCCTCCGTTCACTTTCTATGGTCAGATGCTGCATCAGTTTATGGTGTACTTTGTCTACTAGTTCATCCACATCAATCTCCTCGAAAGACTGACTACTTGTGGTAGCGCTTGTGGTATTTTCTGATGCTTTCTGAATCACGGTATTTGCCTGTAAGCTAGTAGTTGATACCTGACGGGGTGACATGAAAGCTAAAATGTAGCCAGAATAAGCGTTTGAGCTCTTAGCCCTCGTAAATAATACTCCAGTTTATTGCGATTTAACCTCATTAATTCCTTAACTAAATCCCAACACGACTCCATAAAACTCACCCAATTTTGGCCATATAAGCCGATATAAAAGCTGCTGTGTCTCCTTTCTATACGTCCAGACTCTTTAACTCGACCAACATATTTTTGTACACCTTTATTTTTGATATCTTGCCCTTTAAAAGTCGCCCAACTATAGGCGATTGCTACAATTAAAATTAAAGAGATTAACCGATATCCAGAAAGATTAGTATCCTCGCGCGTTGTAGCCACCACTTTTAAAATCTCTAAACATTTCTTCTATATTAAAACGTTTTTTATAAGTGAGGATAGCATCTTCAAGACGAGTTAAGTTTGTTAAAATAAACCAGCCCTCTTCTGGAGACCAACCGTGGAACTTTCGTTTCCATTTACACGCTATATTAAAACCACCAATTTTATAAGTTTTCGTAACTTTTACACCCTGGATAAATAAAGAAAAGCCTGGTTTTAATCCGAAATTTTTTAAGTCTGTCCAAACTTTTTTTTCTATTTCCACAAATTCAGATTTTCTTAATCTTAAACAAAACTGTACAGACTTCTTTCTTAGCCAGTCGGCTAACTTGACAGAACAAAATTCTCTATCTCCCAATACCACAGGTTGATAATTTTCAAATAAGCGATGCAGCGCGGTCTTGGGGGTTCCCCCCATGAGCGACTGCATCAAGACAGGGTAAAACTTTCTCGAATATTTCAATTTGTTCCGTCAAGTTACTTGAGCCTAACTTAGGTAACAATTGCCAATATATAGGGATAGCTCTTTTGTCATAAACGAGGCTAATCATTATTAAATTTATTCGTGCCCAACTGGTTCTATCAATCACTAAATATAAAACGTCTTGACCAGAAAAATTTTGACTTAACCAACTAGTGATAATGGGGAACCACAGTTGCTCAATGTTAAGTATTGGCAAGGAGAGAAATCTTTGTATTTTTTTTCGTCTACTCTCAAATAAAATTGGTATAGGTAAAGCGGTTGCTAATTTTTCTAGGCTAACTTCTTTGATATTTTGTCAAAGATTAATTAACAGATAACAAAGCAAGTATTCAGAACGTACTAGTTGATTTTCTAAGTGTATTTGGTACAATAGAGGTATCATTTTCAGCTTTATTGGTCTTATTGAAAATTACTGACCTATCTTTTTTTACCATAATTTGGTCAAATTATTACCCCACATGGGTTTTGGGGCGCTTGTCGCCCCCCCAGAGTTGATACAGGTGTTGATACGGATAAACCCTTGACAGATGGCATTCTTTGGATAACTCCAGAGCCATTATGAGAGACATTATCAGCAATAGATGGCGAACGACTAACTCCTAGTCCGTTGCCAGAAACTGACGTTCTATTGACCCCAGAGGCAGAAAAAATCAGGGGAGCAGATAATTGATACCCATTTTTTCCAGAAATTCCTCTAACCACTGGTCGCTCTGGGGTGCGTTGAATCACTGGCTGGTTTCCCTGGGATGGGCTCTTGACTATCTCCTTGACCACTGGTCGCTCCGGGGTGCGTTGAATCAGTGGCTGATTTCCCTGGGACGGGCTCTTAACTATCTCCTTGATCACTGGTCGCTCCGGAGTGCGTTGAATCAGTGGCTGGTTTCCCTGGGATGGGCTCTTAACTATCTCTTTAATTAGCGATCGCTTTGGGGAGCGTTTAATCACTGGCGACTGGGTCAGGTTTCCGGAACTGCCTAGCGATCGCTTAGACTGTAAAATAGTTTTCTGATAGTGTTTGTCTAAATTCTTGTCCACTGTTCCCTGTTCCCTGTTCCCTGTTCCCGACTTCTGCAAGAAGTCTATGGGTTTGGCTTGCACAACTGGCCAGGATAAATCAGAGGATAGTCTAGTTTCCCTAGACGATTCAAGACCAGAAACTAGGGGTTTGTGATCAGAATCTGCTCTCTGGGAATTCCTCTTAGTAGAGTTGACAAATTTTGCCTGGACAATCAATGGTTTTGTCCCCGATTTGCCCGTTTCAGAGGGGATTGAACTTGAACTTTGCTGTTTAGGGTTTTCTCTAGATTCCTGGTAATTTGACCCTGTACTTTTTTGTACTGAGGTGTCTTTATCGACCTGAAATATAGTTGATATCAAAGGTAGTTCTTCTCCTGTTCCTTTAGTTCCAGAGGCCACATTGGCAGAGGTAATTGGAGAGGTAACATGTCCCGTCTTTACCTGTTCTGCTGCTGGCCGGATTGGCTGAGCATAGACGATTGGAACTGCTGCTGCTGATTGACCCTCTAACCGCTGCTGGCGTTGAATCAACTTAGCCATTAAGGGCAGTTGGTTGGTCATCCCTTGGACCCGGGAGATAATTGACCCTGCTACTTGAGTACCAATCACACCAGGGCTGACGACCGGGCGCAGGAGTCGCCTCGTCAGTTGTGGGTTGAGACTGTCTGACCAAGTCTGATTGTTAGTGACCTGAGGTTGAGATGCCATCACAATGCTCCCGCTAGTCCAGCAATCGCTCGTCCTCCAGATAGTGCTTGACTGAGAACTGGTTTGCTAATCCCCTTGTGAATTAACTCAATGGTCTCGAAAGCAATCTCATTGCTGCTGGCATTAAACTCTGGACCAGTCCACTTTACTGGCAAAGCCTGCTTGAAATTCCAATACATGGCTGGTATCTGTTGGCGGTCGAGCAGCATAATTGTGCCGTTCTTGCGCCGAATTACACCCTTGCTAGTGGCCTGATACCAAGTCCACAAACTGTCAATACCTGTTAGACCATGTTTGAGGGTCAAATTCGGATATTTGGTTCGACCTAGTAGCTGATGAACATAGCGATTCTGACCTCCCTCGGGACGCTCCTCTACTTCAATCTCACTTTCTAGACCCCTGACTTCGATAAACCCACCGGTCACTAACCCCTCAATTTCAATGAGGAAGTTAAAGCCTTGGTAGGGGTCAAGGCGAGCTCCCAACGCCCCAGTCACTCCAGCGTAAGCTGCGTTTGCTCCTAAAGGCAACGATGATAAACTTGCCATCATTAACTCCTGGAATTCATGAAACTATCCCCAATTACCGTAACCCAATTATTTGCTCATTAAGCTTTTCATTTATACTTGCCACTTGTGCCACCCAGCGCTGTCTTTCTTGATGATCCAGACTCATAATCTGGTCGTAGGACCAGTGCAAGTGATAAGCAATATAGGCTACCTCCTCTAACAGCCTCTCGGAGGGGTAGCAAGTTACTCCCCCAAAGTAGCAGTCTCCACTTCAAACTCTCCTTGACAGTGAGGACAAGAAACCAAAAGGCGGCTGTGACCGTTTTGGTTAATCCGTTGATAGAGGTCTTGGAGATAGGCTAAGTCAGCAGAGAATAGACCCTCAATCATTACGGGATTGATATAGTCTAAGCTGCCCAGACGAGTGATCACCCGCGACAGCAGGATAATCACCAAGTAACCTGGATTAGCCTGAACCCTAGGGTCTTTTAAGGGCATAATCTCATCGTAGGCTGTGGACATCCGCATCATGCCTTCTTGATGAAGATTACCCTCCGAATCTACGTAGCCCTGGGGTAGGGTAAAAGGAAACTCTGTCTGCATCATCTTGTGGGGAATTTAGAATTTAGAATCGGGAATCGGGAATCGGGAATCGGGAATCGGGAGGGTGGGGAGATGGGAGGATGGGGAGATGGGGAAATGGGGAGATGGGGAGATGGGGCGCGCACCCTACACCCTACACCCTACACCCTACACCCTACTCCCTACTCCCTACACCCTATTCCCTACTGCCATTTACCGTTTTCTACGGTAACCCCTTCGTGGACAATTTCGAGGGTTTCAATGGCTAATTCATTGGAAGTAGCATCAAGGCTTGGTCCTGTCCACTTAACTGGCCAACAGTTGATCAGGTTCCAGCGTACTCTTTCATTTCCTGCATCATCCCAGAGGACGATAGACATATTTTTACGATACTCGGAGGGGTCTTTGGCGGTTGCTACCTTGGTTCGCCAGTCCCATAATTCCCTGTCATCAGTAATGCCACGACTGAGAGTGACTTGGGAGAGGGTGAGCATACCAGGGATTTGCCGCATATTCAGCATTTTATCGGTACCCTCTCGATAGGTGCTAATTTCCTGACTGGTTTCTATCCCTGAGCAGCTTCTAAAACCGGCGCGGGTGATACCATCGATTTCTACTTTAAAGTTGTAACCTCTGTATGGATCTTTTCGAGAAAATACCATCGTCAAAAACCTCCTGATATTTGCTAACGCAGACTTATGTTGCTACTTTGACACCACTAGCACCGAGAATAATACGCACAGTAATAAACTCACTGGGAATAGCAGGTGCTAAACCAATTTCTGTGACTACCATTCCTGCTTCCCTTACTTCGGGTGGGTTAGTTTCAGCATCACATTTAATGTAGAAAGCTGTTTGTTCTGTTGGTCCTTTAAGGGCACCTTGCTGCAGTAAGTCTTCAAAATAGGCGGTCAACTCTCGCTCAATCCGTACCCATAACTTCAGCTCGTTTGGCTCAAAGGCCAGATTTGCCAGGTTCAGTTCCAGCCATCTGCCCACTGTCAGAAATAGCCGTTTTACGTTGACATAGATCCAATTAGCTTCATCGCTGAGGGTACGTGCTCCCCAAACTCGAATACCTCGTCCGGGAAAGGCACGCAGGCAATTAACCCCAAGGGGATTGAGAATGTCCTGCTCGCGATTGGTCAAATTGAACTTTAGATCCACTATTCCTTCGATAGTTTCGTTGGCTGGTGCTTTGTGAACCCCAAATTGTTGGTCGCTACGGGCGTAAACTCCAGCAATGTGACCACAGGGGGGCATCCAGTCAGGACCGTTTTCAGCTTTAATCCAGGGATAATACAAAGCACCGTTTTTGCCTCGCAGTTTCGACCTTTGCTCTTTTACCCTCTCTAGAGACTGAGTCACTTGTACTGCAACTGGAGGGAGCGAGTCTAAGATGGCAAAGCGATCGCCAAGCAGATCACAGTGTTCTAAAATGACATTCTGCATCCTCAACAGGTCATCCTGGTCAGGGTTTCCTCGCATTAGATCTGGCACACAGACCAAGTCGATTTCATTCAAGGATGCGATCGCTCCTAGTCCCCCACTATCATCTCCTGGTCCTCCCAGTGCTTCTGTGATAGAAACTGTGTCTTCTAGCCGCACAACCAAGCACAAGCTGCCACCATTCTCAAAGAACCCACGCACAGCATAAGCTAGGTAACCGTCAGCTAGAGGCTGACCAAAGGTTTCTGTGAATTGAGACCAGAGGGTAAGTGACTGCGGGGAGTTAATTGGTCCAGTCTCGGCAAACCCCAGGAATACAGGTACACCTGTGAACAGTCCAGGGGCTGGTTTAGGGAATATCTCCTCTCGGTAGACACCTGGTGTCAGTTGCTGGGAAGTTACCATAGTTTCATCTTCCTTTGTCTCTACTTCCTACTCCCTACTCCCTACTGACCTAGCTACCACTAGACCCTGCCCACTGGCTAAGGCGGAAGATCACAAATTCCGCTGGCTTGGTCACTGCTACACCAATTTCTGTCACCACCTGACCTAAATCTCTGACTTCTGGGGGATTGGTCTCTTCATCACACTTCACGTAAAAGGCTTCCTCTGGTGTATTCCCAAATAAAGCCCCTGTACTCCAGACATTGGTTAGGAAGGCGTTAATATTACGGGTAATCTGCGCCCAAAGTTCAGGATTATTGGGTTCAAATACCATCCACTGAGTACCTTCGTCAATCGATTCCCGCAGATAATTGAACAGGCGGCGGACGTTGATGTACTTAAATTCTCCATTGGCATCACCACCGATGGTGCGTGCTCCCCAGACTCGAATATTGCCATTGAGATTACGGATGCAATTGATGCCTTGGGGGTTGAGTCCATCCTGCTGGGCTTTGCTGATGTTGTACTTGAGACCCAATGCTCCTAATATTGTTTCATTCGCTGGGGCTTTGTGGACTCCTCGTTGTGTATCGACGCGGGCATAGAGACCGGCGACATGACCACTGGGCGGCACATAGATTCCACCATCCCCTTTGGGGTTCAGTGTTTTCGTGGCTGGATCAAAGACTTGAATCCAGGGGAAGTAAAAAGCAGCATAATCAGAATTGCTAGGTACATTGCCATCCCCTGGTTCCATGGTCTTCCAAGTACCATCCAAATTTTCCTGACTATCCAAGATTGCGAAGCGATCCTGGGTCTTCTGTTGACAGTGAGTGATGATGGCATCGAGAACACTGCTGTCGGTAATGCCAGGGGCAGCAACGATAGCAATTTCGTCAATAGGCTCAAATGTATTTTCTAGGAAGTCAGCGGTAATCTCACTCTCTGCTGCTGCCCGCACCACGTAGCAGCGAGTACCACCGTTGTTAAAGAATCCATAGACCGCGTGAGCTAGCTGACGCTGATGTGGATCGGTTGAGAAGTCTCCAAAGAACTTCTTGAACTCACCAAAGTTAGTACATAGCTTGACTTCACCGACGTTAGCAGGAGTAAAAGAGGTTGTGATATGAGCTGGATTAGTGGTTGGATCTATGTCTTGGCTTGGGTCATAGGCAGGGTTTGGTTCTGGAACGTCTATCGAGTCCGGTACCACACCGATAAAACCTGCTGTGCTGGTTCCCACTCCCACAATTGGGGCAGAACCGGAGGAAACTTCCTCCACGTATACACCGGGCGATAAATAGGTTGGCATTTTCTCTACTCCTTGAATAAATCAAATCAAAGGCTGGATGTGAGCAAAGTTTTCTAACTCTTCTATTGAAGTCCCCAAATACTTCTTACTCCATGTACTCTGATGAAATAAAAATTGTACTTAGTGGGATACAAAGTAGGTCGTGCAAGAAAAAAGGAGGTATATTACAAATTATAAAGCGTTGCCTAAGAAAGGAGTCAGAGGTATGGGAGCCAGACTGAGAGTGTTTCTCACCCAAGAAGAAGAAAGAACGCTCTGGGAGTTGAGGAGAGCCACCACCGTCAGTCAACGAGTCAAAGATCGAGCAGAAGCGGTTCGTTTAAGTCATCAAGGCTGGTATGTTGAACAGATCGCCACTCACCTGCACTCAACAGCTAAAACGATTAGAAAGACACTAAACGCATGGAAAACAAAAGGATTGGGAGGACTATGGGAGGCATCAGGACGAGGACGACAAAGAAGATGGAGCGAAGCGGATATCGAATACCTCGAAGACTGTCTAAGAATTGACCCGAGAAGCTACAACAGCGTACAACTTGCCGAAAAACTCTGTCGGGAACGGCAAGTTGACCTTAGTCCCGAGTATCTACGTCAGATCCTCAAAAAAAGGGGGTGATTTGGAAACGGATGCGAGTGAGTCATCAAAAACGGCAAGATCCACATCAGCGGCTGGCTAAGAAAAACGACCTGGAAATGCTTGAACTAGCGGCTGCTGCCGATGAGATTGACTTGCTTTACCTCGACGAATCGGGATGCTGTTTGTGGAGTGCCGTCAGCTATAGCTATTACTTTAAAGGAGAGCAGAAGCGGCAAGAACAGACGAAAAAACGAGGCAAACGATTAAGTGTGTTGGGTTTGTGGCAACCGTTGGTGAAATTTATATGCAGTTTGGTGTTGGGGAGTTGGAAAAGTGAAGACTTCATCAAACTGATGGAGCAACAAGCCCAAGTGGCTGGTGCAATTTACCAACGTACGGGTCGAATCCGTGTTATCACCCTCGATAACGGCTCGATTCATACAAGTAAAGCTGTAAAGCAGAAACTTCCCCAATGGCAAGGGATGGGACTTTACTTGTTCTTTTTGCCACCTTACTGTTCCGAGATGAACCCCATTGAGTTGGAGTGGGAGCATCTTAAGCGGGATCAATTGGTAGCTCAGATGTTTGAATCGGAGTCGGAATTAGCTTACCAGGTGAGTGTAGGACTTGAGGCTCGAGGAGAGCGCAATGGACATAAGGTTGAATATGTCAACCTGCGAGGCATGAAATAATCCTTTACAAACATCTCTTTTTTTCCCTGGGACTACTAAGTAGTGATTTTAGCCACCGAAACCTTAACAAAACCTTTTCCAAACCACTACACCTTTACCACTACCAAATTGTGAGTGGTCACTTGCCCTTGGTTCAAGTCTACAAGTTGAGACGTTTCTTTCTGGTAGCCTTGGGCAACAACTTTAACCTTAACTGGACGAGCACTTGATTTATCCGTAGATGCTTCGAGACTACTCAGGAGATAGTTCCCATCGTTGTCAGTAAAGGTATACTCACCACTCCCCTCAATCTCAACTTTGGCCATAACGACAGCTTCACCGTCGTCTGAGTTGGTGACGTTACCCTTGAGAGCAGTTGGTTGGAAATAGAAATTAATAGTAGGTATCGCGATCGCACCATCTGGATCTGATGACACCTGAACCTCGGTCTCATCGGATTCGTGATCAGAACCAGGCGGTATCGTTTTGATGGTTGGGTCAGCACTATAGCGAGTACCCGTACCTAGCAAGGAAGCCGTCAAGGTATATGACCCATCAGGGAGATCCTGGAAGTAGAAATAGCCGTCAACTCTCGTACGAGTGCGGTCAGGTCGCTCGACCCTCTTTTCCCAGTCATCTCCATACAGGCCAGCTAGCAGATCTAACTTGCTTTTCAAGCTTTCGGGCATATCGGCAATTTCGACCACTGCTCCCGGAATCACCTGCTGAGTTTGGGCATCTTTAACCTGCCCAGCGATCGCAACCTGATGGCGGATTGCTTCCAACCTAATCTTATTTGACACGAGCAATACTCCCTTAGTCAACTATCTTGGTTATGGCTAATAGCTAATCTCACCTCTTGCACTAGTACAAATGAACCACTTGCCAAGCAGTAGGCACAGATGAGAGAAAAGGGCGTGCAAACAATAGAAACAATAGATAGCTTGAACTTTGGTTTCAATTCTTGCCCACGCCCAA
>NZ_JAAHHM010000121.1:0-19140 GCF_010692445.1 Moorena sp. SIO3E8
GGCGAACCTGGCTTGAAAACTCTCTGGCGAGGGCTTTCTACCTTTTACCATTTGTTTGAAGGTTCACAACTTGCTTCTACGTCCTAGTCTCTATCACTGTTTCGACTACTTTTGCCTAATGGATAGCTTTTTTAAGGGGGGCTGGGGGGGATCATAATCTTGCGGAAAACTTTGAAAACACGCCCTAGCACTCCCAAGAAACTGTGGGGTCTCCCGCTATTGACCTTTAGTTTAGGATGGTGAAGTCTAAAATCTAGGTATAGCTATCTTGGTAGTTTTTATAACTAGCATTCTCCCATAGTAGGTCTGGAAAAGCAAGTTAACTAAACTCTATATCTAGAGTCTTTGGGTAAGCCCTGAGTTGGTATTGCGCTGTTGACATTGGCCTTTAGGATCCTCCACCATTCACAATTCGTTTTTATCTGGGTTCAAACTAAAAGGAATATTGAAAGTGATGAAGAAGCATAAAATCCAATTTCCACCTACAAATGTTCGAGAGCTTGGCCAAGATCAAGTCTATTTTTACCTTGTTAATGGAGAATCCAGGGAGAAGATCCGTCTACATGACTATGAGCGGATATTCGAAGTTCCTGAATTATACGAGCAGGTTGTATATGAGCGTCTGAAGTGCCAGTCTCCGTCAATTGTAGTGGATATCCTGGAGTCTGCTGTCTCTCAAGGGGACCAGAGCCTCAACGAGCTTCGGGTACTTGATCTTGGGGCAGGAAACGGGATAGTTGGTGAAAAGCTCAAACAACACGGAGTCTCACGGCTAATCGGAGTTGATATTATTCCCGAAGCCCAGGCTGCCACTGAGCGAGATCGTCCCGGAATCTACGATGAATTCTATGTGATGGATTTCTGCAATCTCAGTGATAAAGATCGTGATGAACTCAATTCTTGGTCACCTAACTGCCTGGTTTCAGTAGCAGCACTTGGGTTCGGTGACATACCAGCAAAGGCTTTCTTGGAAGCCTTTAATGTAATTAGCGAAAATGCCTGGGTTTCCTTTAATATCAAAGAAACCTTCCTTGATTCAAGTGATAATTCTGGATTTTCACAGCTGATTCGGAAACTGATCTTCTCAGAATTTTTGGATCTTTATCATCTCAAAAGGTATCGCCATCGGTTCTCCCTCGAAGGCGAAAAGCTCTATTACTTTGCCCTAGGGGGCAAAAAAAATTATGATGTTCCGCTCTCCTTAATAGACTCACTTGAATAGACTTACTTGGGTTGTCATCCTGACAGGGCAAACCTATATAAAATTGGGCTAACCGGGAAGCTAATATGCAGACAAACCGGTTATTGCCCAGTGACATACTCCCGACGTTGCCCTAACGGGACAACGCGGGCTTCTTACCAACACCAGCCATCGCCTCGGTTGCTCGGTAAGCTTTATTAACGACACGGGATGCCCCTCCGCGCCGGAACAATAAAAACAAGTTCTATTTTTAGCTGGTAGGTGGCGGTTAGCTCTTAATTTATATTCCCTACCATTCCTAGTATATCACATTGGTAAGCTCCGTTCCTCCGCTTACCCCGCTATCATCCCGACACTTACCCTATCGGGTAAAGTGCGGGGCTTCTCGCGGATCAGCTAAGTCTGATTGGGGGATTACAACCAAAGTAATCCTCCACAATCTGTAGTATACGCTCCGCCGCACGACCATCCCCAAAGGGATTAATGGCATTTGCCATCCCCTGATAAGCTACTGAATCACTCAATAACAAACTTGCCGCCCCCACCATCTGCTCTGGGTCAGTCCCTACCAACTTCCCAGTCCCAGCTGCGATCGCTTCCGGTCGTTCCGTGGTCTTACGCAATACCAGCACTGGCTTACCCAAACTCGGTGCTTCCTCCTGCAATCCGCCAGAATCAGTCATCACTAAATAACACCGTTGCATTGCTGCTACCAATTCCACATAATCCAGTGGTTCTGTTAAAAATACCCGCTCATGGTCACCTAACATTGCCCTTAGGGGTTCCCTGACCGTAGGATTACGATGGAGAGGTAACAATAACGCTGTATCTGGGAACTTATCTAAAATATGGAGGAACCCCTGGGCTATATCCTCCAGTGGTTTCCCCCAGTTTTCCCGACGGTGTACTGTTGCTAAAATCGTGCGGTATCCTTCCCAATCTAAACCCGGAACCTCACACACTGGTTCCCGCTCAGCTACCATCAACAGGGCATCAATCACCGTATTCCCAGTTTTATGAATTGCGCCAGTGACCCCAGACCCCTGCAAATGCTCTACTGCCAGGGGAGTGGGGGCAAAATGTAATTGAGTAATCTGAGAAATCAGCCGTCGATTGGCCTCCTCTGGATAGGGATTAAACAAATCATTGGTGCGCAATCCCGCCTCCACATGACCCACCGGGATACGTTGGTAAAAGGCTGCCAAGGCCGCAGCAAAGGCTGTAGTTGTATCCCCCTGCACAACTACCAACTGGGGCTGCAATTCCTGAAATAACTCCTCTAACCCCCGTAAACTCAAACAAGTAATATCTGTCAGAGTTTGCTTGGGCTGCATAATTTCTAGATCCCGATCCGCCCTCAAGTCAAACATCCCCATCACCTGGTCTACCATTTCCCGATGCTGACCCGTTAACACTACCTGAGTCTTAAATTTCCCAGAGCGTTGGAACTGAAGAATCACCGGAGCTAACTTAATTGCCTCCGGACGAGTCCCTAATGTGATACAGATTTGAATTGGAGACTTGGTTGAACCCTGGTTTAGGGTCTCGGGTGTAGGGTCTGGGGGAATTTCCAGGGGTTTCATAATTACAGCATTTCTCAATGGGGTGAGGTACTTTCGTTCTGGGTTTTAGGGAATAGGGAGTAGGGAATAGGGAGTAGGGGTAAGAGTCAGCGGGAGTGGGAAAACCGGGCGCGGGGAGGGAGGGAAGGGCTGCGAAAAATCTTCAACCGTTGCTACCCCTCAACACTCAACACTTAGCAATAACCCAAGCGAGTCAATAATAGAACAATTTCATCAATAGCATTACGGAGTTTAGCAGCAGATTGGTCAGATTGATTTACCAGAATACTAAGTACTAAGGTTTGATAGTCAGGAATATCAAGATAGCCTGATAAGGCTGAGACACCACTTAATGTACCAGTCTTAGCCTGGAGCTTACCAACAGCTGCGGTATCACGAAAGCGATCGCGTAAAGTTCCACTAACCTCAGCCGTAGCCAAGGATTCTCGATAAACCTGAGCTAATGGGGTTTGTGCCATCAGTCTCAGAGTTTGTGCGATCGCAAACGGACTAGCTAAATTATGGCGAGATAGCCCAGACCCATCAGCCATACTATAGCTTTTTGGGTCAACCCCTAACTCCGTTAAGCTCTGTTGAACAGCTCCCAGACCAAACTTAGGGCTAGACTCACTCCTTTCCTCTGTCTCCAGCTGGTGCAATAATGCCTCAGCATACAAATTATTACTCTGCTGATTGATTTCCTTCAACAATAGCGCTAACGGAAGAGATTCCACCGCTGCCAACTCTCTCGTTCTTTCTGTATTGGTTATCTGTGTATTATTCACATTAGCTGAACTTTCTTTTACCAATGCCTTAAGCACAGCAATTCCCTCAGCTTCCAGGATACGGCGGAAGGACTCCAGGAAATAATGGGCTGGGTCGCGAACTGCTAAGCCCCAGAAGTCTGGTGCAGCATCTGCCGCCAGTTGACCGTTAATCACTAACACCGGCTCACCTAAAACTCCCATTATTTCCACTGAGTATGGTATTCCTGCCTTACCGGTAACAGCACGATTATCCACACGCCACTGTTTAGCGGCTACCCCATCACTCCAACTAACGCGCAATGGTTTTCCTGGCTGTTGGGGCAATAGGGTTAGTCCGACAGTATTTTGATTGAGAATAAGTCGATTAACCGAAGCGCCATAGTATAGATAACTATCGCTCCACTCCCAGGTTGGATTGATAATACCATAGGGAGTATAGCCATCTTCTACAATTAACTGTTGCACCAACCTTACCCCTTGACCCTTTAGTTGTTGTGCCACATCTGTTAACTGGGTATTGCTTAAGCTTGGGTCTGCTTGTCCCACAATCCGTAAGGACGTCAAATAGGGGCTAGTGCCAGTACCATAAACCGGTGTACGAATCCGGTATTGCTCACCTAGTTCACGTAACACTGCTGCTGTGGTAAAGAGTTTGATATTGGATGCTGGAATAAAGAAACGTTCTGATTCAAGACTGTAGAGGGGAGCTGAGTCGGCTAAGGGTTGAATCAAAATGCCCCAACGCGATCGCATAAATTCGGGACGACTGATTATGGCATCAATGGCTGTAGTTAAGTCAGCAGGACAAATCTTGTCCCCAAAGGATTCCGGTTTCTCAACTACTTCAACTGCTGCCGGTGTCGCCATCACCCTTTGCTTGATGACTAACTGTACAGCTAACCACAACAGCAGCAAAGTTATTGGTTTTCCCCATCGATGTAAGGGATTTGGCATAACTCACAACTCATAACTCACAACTGACCCACTGACGCCCTCAGCACTCAAATCATTTGTCTAATCCGTTAATGACTAAACTATTAAAAATTACTCCTCAACGCTGGTTTATTATTCTCTCTCTATTGATTATTACACCATTAGGGATTTTTTCCAAGTATTACTCTGGTCTTGGAGAAAAATGGGTTCATGACTACTCTGGTGATATTTTGTATGAAATTTTTTGGTGTTTATTGATATTTTTTATTATCCCCAATCCCCAAGCAATAACCCGAATTACCTTAGGAGTTTTTAGCGTTACCTGTGCCATAGAATTATTACAACTTTGGCAAACCCCTATATTAGCACCGATTCGTGCTTCCTTAATCGGTAAATTTCTCTTAGGAACTACTTTTGTATGGTGGGATTTCCTCTATTATGCCATTGGCAGCGTCTTAGGTTGGCTATGGTTACGGCAAATTTCGCAGTTCGGTAAACTGATTAGATAATATAGCGGTTTTCAATTGGGTGAGGTTTTTAGGGAACAGGGAACAGGGAACAGGGAACAGGGAACAGGGAAAAAATGCTGTGTACCTGATTAGGCTAGAAACCGCTATAATCACAATTTCCAATTTCCAATTCCCAATCTTGACAATATCGATGCTACCCCGGACCCTAAATGAATTGTGATAATTTTTGTTTCCTGTTCCCGACTCCCGACTCCCGACTCCCTATTCCCTTTGTTATACCGGACTTAATATTACTCAAAACTAACGGATATTTCTACCTTGTCTTTTGGATCTAATCCAATATATTGAGCACGAATAGTAGTACCAGATTTAACAGGAACTAGGGGAGTCATGGAGCCTAAAGACAGTAAATCGCCTTTCTTCAAAACTTTACCTGATGCCTTCAAAGAATCTTTTAACCAAAGTACTACTTGTAACGGATTCCCTAATAAAGCACTACTTTTACCAACAGCTAACTGATTGCCAGCCTTATCTACCATTACAATCTTGATATTTTTTAATCGTTCTTCCCAATCAGGGGTAGCAGATAAAGGAATCGGTGTTCCTAAAACTCCCAAGCGAGCACCGACATTAATGGCTACCAAAGCAGTGCCATCAAGACTCACTTTTGGGTCATAAACTAAATCTGGCAGTTCCATGAAGGGAATGACAGCATCAAGAGCAGCTAATGCTTCTTTAGGGGTAGTAGCACTATTAATCTCTTCGCTACCAACTCTAACGATTAAGTCTCCTTCATATACAGGTCGAGCACCGAACTTGGCAGGGACAACCGCTCCACTGTTGAGCAACATCTTTTCGAGAAGTACACCTCGTATGGGTTCAGAGACTTTGAAGCGCTCTTGAGCAGCAGGATTAGTCAGTCCGGCTTTGTAACCTACAACTTTGCCTAAACTAGAGCTCAACTGTTGTACAAATTGGTCTTGCAAAGCCTGAGCTTGTTCAAAGGTTAGCTTAGTCGCAACTGCCCTAGCTGGGGTTTTGTTGAGATAGCTAGTTGTCAATTCCTCCACCAGACGAGCATCAGGGGTTTGATCTAAAACCTTACTAGGAGAGCTACTAGTTGAGTTGGAGTTCTTCTTAGCCCCAGTGAGGTTGCAGCTTGGCAGATATAGAACCGAAGCCAATAGTACAATTGCTAGGGAAATAGATTTGATATGTTGCATGGTGTTGCTAGAGCTGTTTTCAGGATTAAAACCATTTGGCATAACTCAAGAGCCGAAAATTGCTTCAGTTCCATTTTTTGGTGTTACTTATGAGTTACAGAAGGGGAAGTATACATATAGAGAATTCACGACCAAGAGGAGGTAACCATAAGGGTAGACAAAAGCTTAGACAAAAGCCTAGACAAAGGGGGGATGATTTCAGCTTATCCCATCACTGAATCAATACACTAGTTGATCTCGACTTTCGGCGAGCTAATCAGCAATCGGTAGTGTTGACGGTTAACTGTTAACGGTTGACTGAATACAGTCAGCCGTCAACGGGAAATCCGATTCCCTGTCTTCGAGGATCAGCTTCAATAGATTATTAATCCAAGTCAGATCATGTCCGGTTTAACACTGATCTCGGAACATCTGAAATGTTTAAGTGGAGTGTGAGCGTCTCACTGACTAGCCTATAGTCAGCTAGCAAAATCCTTACACTACAAAATAACAAGTAACAAGTAACGAGTAATAAGTAACAAGTCACAATTTCCCTGAATACGAAGTGATTAAGAGGTGCGCGCCCGTTCGCGCCCCGCGTTTGGCTTTGCCTAAAGGTGCGCGAATTTAATTCTTAATGGGTCAAGCGCACCTCCGGACTTGCTCTCATACCTTGGCGATTAGGAAATATATCAATAAGTAAAAATGAACCAATCACCAAACACTGGAACAATTTTAATCGTTGATGATAATCCCAATAATTTATCAGTTCTCTACAAAACTTTGGAAAGTGCTGGGTTTAAAGTCAGAGTAGAAATGGATGGTGAAGGAACTATTGAACAAGTAGAATATGAACCACCTGATCTCATATTGTTAGATGTAAATATGCCAGGTATTGATGGATTTGAAACCTGTAAAAAACTAAAAAATAATCCAATATCTAAAGATATTCCAATAATTTTTATGACCGCGTTTGCTGATATAAACCATAAGATAAAAGGATTATCTTATGGTGCAGTAGACTATATCCCAAAACCCTTTGAACAAGAAGAGGTATTAGCTAGAGTCAGGCTCCATTTAAAACTCAATTGTTTAAGCAAAACCCTTGCTGAACAAAATGCCTATCTCCAAGAGGCTAAACAAAAAGCAGAAGTAGCTAACCAAGCCAAGAGTGAATTCCTAGCTAACATGAGTCATGAACTCCGTACTCCCCTAAACGGTATTATAGGATATGCTCAAATTCTCCAACGTGAGGCGGCTAAAGCCGCCTCCAAAGGTGAACGAAATTTAACTGCCAAGCAACTGGAAGGCTTAAAAATTATTCAGAAAAGCGGTAGCCATTTGTTGACTTTGATCAACGATATCTTAGACTTTTCCAAAATCGAAGCTGGCAAAATGGCACTGTATTCCACAGAATTTAATTTACCAACCTTCTTAGAGGAAGTTGTGGGAATCATCCGCATGCGAGCTAGTGAAAAAGATATTGTGTTGAGATTTGAAGAAAAAAGTAATTTACCAACTGGTGTTAAGGCAGACGATAAACGGCTCCGACAGGTACTGATCAACTTGTTAGACAATGCAGTCAAATTTACCGACCAAGGCAATGTAACTTTCAACGTTGGAGTGATTCAAGACCAAAACCCTACCTCCCTTGATCAGGGGAAAGATTCCAAAATCCAACATCGGACGATTCGCTTTGAGGTGATTGATACCGGGATAGGAATTAGCCCTCAACAATTAGAGAATATTTTCCAACCCTTTGAACAAACGGGGGATAGCAAATATCGGGCAGCTGGAAGCGGCTTAGGCTTAGCCATATCTCGGCAGTTGGTGGAATTGATGGGAAGCCAACTAAACGTTAAAAGCGAGTTAAGTAAGGGGTCAATGTTTTGGTTTGATGTTGCCTTACCTGTGGTTAAAGTTACCGAAGCAAAACGGAATATTGCAGGTCAAGTGATGGGTTACCACGGAAAACGACGCAAACTGCTAGTGGTGGATGATAACAAAGAAAATCGGTTGGTATTACTCAACATGCTTGAACCGTTAGGCTTTGAGGTGGTAACGGCAGAAAATGGTCAGCAGGGATTGGATGTCGCCATAGCCATCCGACCCGATCTGATTTTGACTGATTTATTCATGCCGGTCAAAACTGCTTTTACCATGGTGCCAGAAATTCGGGAAATACCCGATCTGAAAAATGTGCCGATCATTGCCCTTTCAGCCCGTACTTTTGACATAGTCCAGAAGCAGAGTCAGATGCTGGGCTGTGAAGGTTTTATACCGAAACCCGTTGACCAGGATCAGTTACTTGCTTTGTTGGAGCAGCTGTTGCAATTGGAGTGGGTTGATGACTGAGGTACTGTAATATCAAGTTTGGTTGAATACCCATAATTAAGGAGAAGGTGGGAAGTTGGTTCGTGTGGGAAGTGTGGGGAGATGGGGAAATGGGGAAATAGGGTAGATTTTTATTAAAGGTAATTATCCTGACATGATATGAGACCAATTTTCGTAAGCATTCAGCATATGCGCTACGCCCATATGCTTACCTTTCCCTTTTAACCTTTAACTTTTTTGAGATTTATTAAGTTACTCAGGTATTTTTAAAAAAAGTATAAGACTAAATCATTTCATGTCCGAGAGGATCGGTATTGTAATATGTTGGGAATAGGTATTAGGTATTAGGTAATTGTGATTACTCCTGTAGGATTAGTTATTACCCATTACCTATTATCCATTACTTACTATAGTAGTTTTAAATTCGGTGAAGTACTTTCGTCTTGGGTTAATGGGAGTAGGGAGTAGGGAGTAGGGAGTAGGGAGTAGGAATGGGTGCATCTCAATGGATGAAATTATGCAAGAGTGAGATTCACCCAATAATTGACGCAAACACTATCAGAAAAATACTTTTGCAAGAGGTTTATTCACACAGTACTGGATAATATCATACTAAAGGACTTGATAAGTGTAACGGTTAAAGACTTATGCGACGACGGGAATTCAATCAACTCCCTTGGTTTTTCCTTGGTTTGGGATTGGCTAACTGTACTCACAATTTCCAATCATTAAGACAATCATCAAGACAATCATCAACCTTTGACACAGCTAAAACACTTAGCATCTGGTGGCAACAGGGTTTTTATCCAGAAGAAACGGATGCACTCCGGACAATCATCGACAAGTGGGAAAAAAACAGTGGGATTAAAGTTCAATTAGTCATCATACCTCAGAAGGATATTCTCAAAGAAATCGAGAGTGCGATCGCATCAGGTAACCCTCCTGACATTTTCTATGCAGGGGTAGCAGACTTGACCATTATTCCCCGTCTGGCATGGAATAATCAACTGGTAGATGTGTCTGATGTGATACAGCCTCTGAAAAACTGGTACAGTGAAGGGGTTCTGGCTGGAGTCAATTATCAAAACAAAGTTGCTAAAAAACGTAGCTACTATGCTGTACCAATTATGCAATCAGCCATCCATATTCACTACTGGCAAGACATCCTGACCGAGATTGGTCAGGCAAAGGGGTCAATTCCCAGAGATTGGCAGGGATTTTGGCGGTTTTGGGAGGAGGTTCAGGGACAATTGCGTCAGAGCAGTTATCCCAATATGTATAGTATCGGCATGCCTATGTCCCTGAGCTTAGATACCTACAACAATTTTGAGCAATTTCTAGAAGCCTACAATGTCAAACTAATTGATAAAAATGGCAAGTTACGCTTAGACGACTCCCAAGTTAAGCAAGGCATTGAGGCAGCTCTAAGGCAATATACCCGTTTTTATATCAATAAGAATGTGCCACCGGATGCCGTAGATTGGGATAATACAGGCAACAATGTAACGTTACTCAGCCGCACTAGCCTGATGACGGTCAATCATACTCTCTCAGTTCCAGGTTCCCAACGACAAGATCCTGAAATTTACACCAAGCAACTTTCTACAGTTAAGTGGCCCAATAAACCTAGTGGGGAACTGATGAGATTCATCATAGAGATCAAACAGGTCATTCTCTTTAAAGCCTCCACAAAACAGGAGTATGCCAAGAATTTTCTCTCATATTTGGCACAACCGCAAAACTTACAAGCCTACACAGAAGGGTCTCAGGGTCGATACTTACCCGTGATGCCGAAACTGTTTGAAAAACCCTTTTGGAAAAATCCCAGTGATCCTCATATTTCTGTGGCGCTACAGCAGTTACAAAACACCCGACCAGCTTATCAAGTGTTAAACCCAGCTTATAGTGAAGTGGCTGCTCAAAACGTTTGGGGGGAAGTGATTAGAAAAATTGTGGTGGATAATTTGTCAATTAAGCAAGCAACTAATCGAGCTATTGATAAAATTAATAAAATTTTTTCTAATTGGTATAAACCTAGTTAGATTATTCGTTATCACAATAATTGTTATCGCATTCTTATTTTAATTTTGAAGATAAGATTGATATAAAAAGGGAACAGGTAACAGGGTCGATATATCGTAATTACGATGGAGTTTTTGGTGTTATGAGCAAGGGATATAGCGCCGCCCTGCATCCCTTAAAACCATCTTTATAGCATGCCTGTTGTCTGTTGCCTGTTGTCTGTTGCCTGTTGTCTGTTGCCTGTTGCCTGTTGCCTTAAAAAGATAAGCAATGTCACTCAAAGGTTGCTGATAATTGCTATAGTTATGAGTCAGGTGTTGCATTAAATTATATTATAGCACCTCAAGTAGCGTGGCCATAGGCCAATGCTGATAGCACCTCAAGTAGCGTGGCCATTCGCGTAGCGTGGCCATAGGCCAAGGCCAAGGCTGATAGCTCAGTCCCTACAAAGGATTGAGTTGACGCAAAAAGCTAAATTTTAGAGCTTATTATGATTGTTATGATCAAATTAACTCAAAAAACATTACTGTCAAAGCTGGTCAATTACTTTTCACTTTTATCAGTTGTTACGGTAACTATTGTAGCCATTACTGCTTATAGTTTAGCTAGAAAAGCTCTCAAACAATCTGTCTTTGATCGACTCAGTGTTGCTGTGTCTATCAAATCTGCTGAACTCAATCAATGGTTTAACAATCAGCGCCAAGATGTGCTGTTATCGGCTCAGTTACCAGAAATCCGAAGACAAGCCGAGGTCTTGCTGAGCAGCAAAAGGTCTCAAACCAGGTCAAGAGATTACAAAATCGCCTATAATAGCATTTCAGAATACCTGACTGATTTAGCTGCCATTAAGCCTAATCTAAGAGAAATTTCCCTGCTCACAACTGGTGGGATTATCATTTTTTCAACTAACAAAACTTTGGAGGGCAACTATCAACCCCTTGGTGCGACTACCACTTACTTCACCCGAGATCAAACGGACATTAAGCCAACGTTTTATAGCTCTTCAAGAACAGGCAAAACAGCCATCACTTTTGCCACACCCGTCCTTAACCAATCCGGTAACCGTATAGGAGTGATTTCCATTACTCTCGATCTTCAAGAAGTGGATCACCTAATTCGAGACCGTACTGGCTTAGGTAAGAGTGGCGAAACCTATCTAGTCGGTCGATTGGAACGAAAAAATATATTCATCGCCTCAGGTCAGTTTGAGAATCAAAAATACTCTAAGGGAATTAGTAGTTTGGGTATTGATAGCGCTACCCAAGGAAAAAATAGTTCTGGGCTTTATCAGAATTACGATGGGATACCTGTGATCGGTGTGTATCAGTGGTTGGAGAAACAGAACCTGGCGTTACTAGCTGAGATGAGTCAGCAAGAAGCTTTTGCTCCCGCTCGTCGGCTAGCTGGGAACATTGTGCTGATTGGATTGAGTTCTACTGGACTGCTCCTAGTAGGGGTTTATCTACTATCAAGCCAGATTACCAAACCGATTCGGGCAATCACAGAGGCAGCTATTCAGGTAGCTAGTGGCAATCTAAACCATAAAGCTCCTGTGTTGAGTGACGATGAAACTGGAGTGTTGGCTCAGTCATTTAACCAGATGGCACAGCAATTGCAGGATTCTTTTACGGCTCTAGAGAAAACGAATCAGGGTTTAGAAATCCGAGTGCAAGAACGTACTGTGGAATTAGGGAAAGCTAAAGAAGCTGCGGAAGTTGCTAACCAAGCTAAAAGCCAATTTTTAGCTAACATCAGCCATGAATTGCGCACTCCCCTCAATAGCATCTTAGGCTATGCCAGAATTCTCCAGCGCGATACAGCTAAAGTTGATACCCAAAACGATGGCGTCAAGGGCAGCACCCCAATGAGCGATCGCAATTTAAGACACCAGCAAATACAAGGTTTAAAAATTATAGAGCAAAGTGGAACCTATCTATTGACCCTAATTAACGATCTCTTAGACTTCTCTAAAATCGAAGCCCGTAAGATGGAACTCTACCCCCGTGAGGTTCATTTTCCAAGCTTCTTGGAAGGGGTAGTTGGTATTATCCGCATGGGAGCTAATGAAAAAAATATATTGTTTAACTATAAAACTCAAGGTAACCTACCCACAGGGGTTAAGTTAGATCAGAAAAGGTTACGACAGGTTTTACTCAATCTATTAGGTAATGCAGTTAAATTTACTGACCAAGGTAATGTCACATTTAATGTTGGAGTCATTGAGAAACAAAACCCTATCTTAGGAATATCGAAGTCTTCCAACACCAGGATTCAAGGGGGAGATTATAACATCGATTCTCGGACGATCCGCTTTGAAGTGATCGATACTGGCATAGGAATCAGTCCTCAACAGTTAGATAAAATCTTCCAACCCTTTGAACAAGTAGGGGATACCGAGCGTCGGATAGCTGGAGCGGGTTTGGGCTTAGCTATTAGTCAGCAAATCGTTAACTTGATGGGAAGTAAACTAAAGGTTAAAAGTCAATTGGGCAAAGGTTCAACATTTTGGTTTGATGTTACCTTACCTGTGATAGATATTGTTGCCAAAGCTGAACCAGATATTGCTGTTAAAGGGTTGATTTATAAAGGAAAACGACGTAAACTGTTAGTGGTGGATGACATAACAGAAAATCGCTTGGTATTGCTAAATATGCTGAAACCTTTGGGTTTTGAAGTGGTATTAGCCCAGAATGCTCAGCAAGCATTGGAGCTGGCCAGGGTAATTGGACCGGATCTGATTTTAACGGATTTATTCATGCCTTTTAAAACGGGTTTCACGATGATTCCGGAACTACGACAGATACCGGAAATGAAGCATGTACCAATTATTGCCTTCTCTGCTAACAATTGGGATGTTGTCAAGAAAGAGACTCAGAAACTTGGCTGTGATGCTTTTCTGCCGAAACCAGTTGACGAGCAGAAATTACTGGCATTATTGGAGAAGTATTTACAATTGCAGTGGGTTGATCAAGAGGTGTCGTAAGCATATGCGCTACGCGCACGCTGCGCGAACAGCAGTCAGCAGTCAGCAGTCAGATTAAAATAAACCTATGCAGGCCTATGGCCACGCTACGGGAACGGTAGAATTTAAGATTGAGATATTAATGAGAATTTAAAGTCTGGGGATTTGCCCATCAAAGCTAATGCGCCTAGCGCATTAGCTGATAGCTGATAGCTGATAGCTGATAGCTGATAGCTGATAGCTGATAGCTGATAGCTGATAGCTGATAGCTGATAGCTGATAGCTGATAGCTGATAGCTGATAGCGTACACTGTTTAGTTATCCAAAAAATTACTTTTTTAACAGTAATAATGTAGTCAATATTAGCACTAAAATTGCTTCAGTTCCCAAAAGACCGTAGATGGTTTGTCTTTGCTCAGGGGTGGCGGCAAAATAATCGATAAATACTGTGTAAATAATAAACTGAGAGAGAATTCCCACTAAACACAATCCAATGCCCCACACTTGTCGCTGCCAAAGTCCAATCACTGCTGCTGTATCGAGAATGCCATAAAAAACATCGCCAATTCTCCAGGTTAAAGGTGTTTCTAACCACGGTATTTCACCAAAACCTGCTATATTACTAAAGTGGACAATCGCGCCATAGGCAAAGACAAAGGCAATAATTCTTAAATAAATGCTCATCCAAGGGCGTTCTGTAGCTTCGATAAAATAGTCCACCATAGGTCATACGTCCGTGAAAAAAACTACTTTTGTCCACCTTAAGGATAGTGCTCTTAGGGGCTTATTCTTTGGCAAAATGACCACGATTGGTTCATCGGTAGGAGTAGAGTTGTCACGTCTGCACAACGGTTTCGAGGTTCAAGAATCATGCAGCGACGCCAATTTACTCGACTATCCTTGTTCTTATTTGGTCTGGGGTTAGCTGACTGTAGTAAGAATCAAGTTGAGTCTACCAAAGGATTTACGATAAACCGGAGTAATTCGCTGCGCATCTGGTGGAGTCAGGGTTATTATCCAGAGGAAACTGATGCACTCAAAGAAATCATCGCCAGGTGGACACAAAAGAGTGGAATTAAGGTTGAGCTTAGCCTTTTATCTGAAAAAGATACGTTAAAGGAACTCAATAATGCGATCGCAGCAGGCAACCCTCCGGACATCTTCTATAGTATTGAAGCGGATACCCAGATCATCCCCCGTCTAGCATGGAACAACCAATTGGCAGATGTTTCTGAGGTAGTAGAACCTCTCGAAAAGCTATACACTGGCAGTGTTCTACAGAGTGTCACTTACCTGAACAATGTGGCGAAGAAGCGCAGCTACTATGCTGTCCCGATCATGCAGTATTCAGTCTACATTCACTGTTGGCAAGACTTACTGGCAGCTATTGGTAAGACACCAGACGCGATTCCTAAGGATTGGCAAGGGTTTTGGCAGTTTTGGCACTTCGCTCAACAGCAACTACGTCACCAGGGTCAACAGACTATTTATGGTATTGGTTTACCCATGTCCGAGGCTTCTGATACCTTCGACATTTTTGAAAACTTCCTAGAAGCTTACAATGTCAAACTGATCAACTCCAATGGTCGGTTACGCTTAGATAATCCCCAAGTGCATCAGGGGATTACCGCTGCCTTAGCGAAATATACCAACTTCTATAAGAATGGTACGGTACCACCGGAAGCAGTGGATTGGGGAAACACTGATAATAATATTGCCTTTCTTAGCCGCACTACTTTAATGACAGCTAACCCATCCCTATCGATTCCCGGTTCCCAACGGCAAGATCAGGCAATTTACACCAAGCAACTTGCTACTGTGCCATGGCCGAACAAGCCAAAGGTCGAGCCTATGAAACCCATCGCTTCAATTGGGCAGGTAATTCTGTTGGAAAGATCGGATAAAAAGCAGGTTGCTAAGGATTTCTTGTTCTATTTGGTACAACCACAAAATCTGGAAACATACATCCAAGGTTCTCAAGGGCGATTTGTTTCTGTTTTGCCTAAAGCTTTACCAGACCGATTCTGGAATGATGGAACAGATCCCCATATTTCAGTGGCTCTAAAGCAGTTACAACAAACGACCCGTCTACCCTATCAAGTCTTCACCCCAATTTACGCTGAAGTACAATCCCAGAATGTTTGGGGTAAAGCGATTAGAACAATAGTTGTAGATGGTTTGTCTGTGGCGCAAGCTACCCATCAAGCGATCGCACAAATCAAGCAAATTTTTGCTGATTGGAAGTGATCATAGGTATTAGTCAATCCCCCTTTTGTTGCCCCACTGAAGGTCTGTTCCCCCTCTTCCGGAACAGTAACTGGTTTTCTTAGGGCAATATTTGCAGTTAGAGTGGGTATATCAGCCAATATCTCAACAGCCTGTAGCTTGATCACAGGCAGGACTTACGCACACAATCCATGGGTAGGGTGGGCAAAACCTTGCCCACCCTACAGGTAGCGTTAAATTGAGGGATTTGCGTAAGTCCTAACAGGGGTCAAAACCCAGTTGTGATCAACGCTTTGTAGTACCCCCCCTCAGGAAATGGAAGTGCTCTATAAACTTGGCGATGCTGGGCAGTATGACAAAAATTCGCCCAGGAACTCACTATCGGGTTTCGTGGGCGAGTTGTGAAAATCCAGAAGTCCAAAATTCCTGGTAGTGCGGGCAGGATGCCCGCGTGAGAGTTCACAATCGATTAGACCTCTCAGGAAAGCGCGGTTTTAGCTCAATTGGGGCAAGACTTCCAGAATCTTTTTCGCTTCTGTTGTCTATTGAGACCCCCATGAGAGTTCACAACCTCCGCCAGAATTGCTGTAAGCATATGCGCTACAGATGGTGCTACTTGAGGTGCAGTCAGCAGTCAGCCGTTGGCCTTGGCCGTTGGCCACGCTACGGGAATGGCTGATCGCTGAATACTTAGGAATTGCTATACCTCGAACCAGTCGATGAAAACTACATTCCCAAAGCCCACCAAACTCAAAAACTTAGCCGAAGGGTTTCAATAACAAGCAATTGTTACCTTGTTTAAAGATTATCTGCATCTGGAATAAAATCCATGAGTGTAATTGCTAAAACAAATGACTTTGAATTAAAAAAGTATACCATATTGATTATTGATGATAATCCCACAAATTTAAGGGTTGCCTTTGATTATTTAGAAGATTGTGGATTCACAATTTTAGTATCCCAAGATGGTGAAAGTGGGTTAAAACGCGCTAAGTATGCCCATCCTAAAATTATTTTACTGGATGTTTTGATGCCAGGTATAGATGGCTTTGAAACCTGCTGTCGCTTGAAGGCGGATCCGGCTACCAAAGATATTCCTGTAATTTTTATGACGGCGTTATCCAGTACCGAGGATCAGGTGAAAGGATTTGAAGTTGGGGGAGTCGATTATGTCACTAAGCCACTCCAACATGAGCAACTCTTAACTCGGATAATCAACCATTTACGGATTCAGGAGTTAACTGAAAAGCTGCAACTTCAAAATCAGGAGTTAAGAGGTTGTCTGAGAAGTATTATTGGCTACATCCAAGCCCCCGTTGGTCCCCCAATTTTGGGGGACTTTTAGAAGCAAATTGACTCTTGTTCCCCCCAACGTTGGGGGGCTAGGGGGGCAAAATTCAGTATCAAAAAACTTTTCAGATATCCTCTAAAACAACAAGCCATTGAACTTGCAAAAGCTAAAGAAGCTGCTGAATTAGCTAGCCAAGCCAAAAGTGAATTCCTCTCCAATATGACTCATGAACTGCGTACTCCTCTCAATGGCATTTTAGGTTATGCCCAAATCCTCCAACGGGATAAAACCGCTAGCCCTAAACAAAAGCATAGTATCGATCTCGTTTACCAATGTGGTACTCACTTGCTCAACTTGATCAATGACATCTTAGAGCTGTCGAAAATTGAAGCCAGGAAAATGGAACTGTTGCCGAAAGAGATTCATTTTCCTACTTTGTTGATCTCGGTTGTAGAAATCTGCCGTATCAAAGCTCAGCAAAAGGGTATCTCTTTTATTTATCAACCATCATCCTGTCTACCAGCAGGGATTGTGGCTGATGAAAAACGACTGCGACAAGTTCTGATTAACCTCCTGAGCAATGCTCTTAAGTTTACTGACCATGGCGGAGTAACCTTCAAGGTAGAGGTTATCAGTAACGATAAAGCCGTACAACCCCCACTCCCTAGGATTTATAGAGATCAGCAAGAGGGGGAAGTTATCACAGACAAAATCATGCCACTAATAGGCAAAGCTCCCGAATCACCCATGGTTAGAATTCGATTTCAAATCGAAGATACTGGCATCGGACTCAACCCAGAAGAATTGGAAACAATATTTTTACCCTTTGAACAATTTGGGGATAGTGCTATTCGAGATCAAGGCACTGGTCTGGGATTAGCTATTAGCCAGAAAATTGTTAATCTCATGGGAAGTCATATCAAAGTTGAAAGTACTTCTGGCAAGGGTAGTGTTTTTTCTGTGGATTTGGATTTACCTACTACCACAGTAATGGATCACAAAACTAAAATTTATACCAATACTATCGTTGGTTTTCAGGGCAAGGTGCGTAAAATAGTAGTGGTAGATGACAAACCCAAGAATCGCTCTTTTATTGTTAATTTTTTACAACCTCTGGGATTTAAACTTTTGGAAGCGAGTAATGGGGTTGAGGGTTTGGAAAAAGCCATAGAATTTCACCCTGACTTAATTATTACTGACTTAGTGATGCCAGTGATGGATGGCTTTGAAATGATGCGACGTATCCGCTCATCAGAGCAATTGAAACAGATCATGGTAATCGCGACATCTGCCAGTGTTTATGAATTAGAACACCAACAGAGTCAGGATATAGGCTGGATCGATATTCTTTCTAAGCCTGTGAACGTTGAAGAATTACTCGATAAATTAAAGCGGCATCTGCAACTGGAATGGGTATATGAACAGTATGATACCGAAGTATCAAAAATCAAAATTGAATCTGTTAAAAAAGTTCTGCCAGAGGCTATTGTACCTCCCCCAGCTGATGTATTAGCTGAACTTTATGACCTGGCCAAGAAAGGGAATATGTTCGCGATTATTAAATCCGCATAAAATCTTAAACAATTAGATGATAAGTTTGTGACCTTTGCTCAGACTATATCTAATTATGCTGATGAATTTCAATTAAAAAAAATTCTAATATTGATAGAAAAGTATCTTGAAAAGAATTAGTATAGCGCAGGGAATCGGGAATCGGGAATCGGGAATCGGGAAAGAGAGGGAAGTGTGGGAAGTGTGGGAAGTGTGGGGAGATGGGGAGATGGGGAGATGGGGAGATGGGGAGATGGGGAGATGGGGAGATGGGGAGATTTTTATTAAGAGTAATTATCCGGACATGATATAAACGCTATATTCAGCCTGTTAATTATTAATTAATGAAATAGGTATTGATGAATTAAAACTATAATTTATTAACCGGAAAAGGTATCTAGTTTTTATCATATTTATGAGGTACATTAAATTTTATTACCCCGACTCCCGACTCCCGACCCCCTACTCCCGACTCCCGACTCCCTACTCCCGACTCCCGACTCCCTACTCCCTACTCCCGACTCCCGACTCCCGACTCCCGACTCCCTACTCCCTACTCCCGACTCCCTACTCCCGACTCCCTACTCCCTAAAAACCAAAATTTTGTACCTTACTTAAT
>NZ_JAAHHM010000122.1:0-19099 GCF_010692445.1 Moorena sp. SIO3E8
ATACCATAAAGTTCCTGAGTCAGGCTGTGTCCTTAGCAGTCAGGCAGCGTTCTCACGAATTGTCTCTGATTCCGCTTTTGAAGTGAGTGGGGTGACTTTGTCAATCTCTACACCTGAATGCTTACGGGTCGCCTTTATGGTCGGCAGGCCGTGAAAAGGGTTAAGGCTATTGTTATAAGGCTCCACAATAAACAGGTTTCTATCCAGCGAAGGACGGGGCTTTAAACCCATTATTTTCGGTAAAAGATTTTCGAACCATTGATGGAAGACGACATCAGTTGTGGGTAGTATTACTTATAGTCATCATGAGAACAATGAATGGATACTTGGTTTAGCATGCTTTGGGGGATTTCGCACAACGGCATCGACAAGCCAAAACCTAGATCTTGAAGATCCCAAAAGGGTGCCTATCATCTTACTCGACCATTTGCCTTTGGGCTTATCTGTCAGCGATTTCAGCCAGGAGGGAAGATAACTCACTAAACCTCTTGCAAAAATATTTTGAGTTACAATAGAAATTTTTGGGAAAATTAGGTCTATTGTGTACTAGGCTTATATATAAAGAGAGTACAAAGCAAATTGGTTAGTCTTAAGCGTAGACTAAATCAAAAATCACTAAGCTTTCTATCATACCACGAAAGACTTTTGCAAGAGGTATACTATTGTGTCGAACAACCCTGGTGGTCTGGTGTGACTTCAAGTCTCTTGGCTGATCCGGATATCAATAGACTTTGCGGCAGTTGTCGGGAACAGCGAATCTGCGGATCACCGGAACAGTGGACAAGAATTGACGCAAACACTATCAAAAAAATACTTTTGCAAGAGGTCTAATACAGTACAGGAATTTTGCCAATTTGAACACCTATTGCCCAAAATGAGAATTGCTGGGTAGACCAAAGACTGGTTGCGGAAGAAGTTGAAAGCTGATAGTTTATACCTTAAGGGGTTAGCTTGTGGTCAGTAAGCAGTGAGGAAATTGGCTGATGGGTGATAGCTGATAGTAGAATAAAAGCTCAGTTGATGTCTGTTGGAATTATAAATACAAGGCAGCTCTGTCAAAATCGAAGATTGACCAATAAACCCGATTTTGCCCCATGTCTACTCCTTAGGCCTTTTGTATCCCTGCTCATAGGCAAAGCGCACCAATTGGCTACGATTATGTAGTTTCAACTTATGGAGTATGCTACTGAGGTGAGTCTGAACAGTACGAGGGCTGATAAATAGGCGATCGCTTATTTCTTTGTTGGTTAACCCCTGAATAACTTGCCAAAATACTCGTTCTTCTGCTGGTGTCAAGGGTAGAGGTTGAGGTTTTGCCCCTACCGGAGCAAAAGTCTTAGAATTCTCAACAGCTGTTGGTGTTGAGAATTGGTTAGCTAGATGGCCAGGAGCTATAGCAGTAGCTTGCTGCATCAACCGAACAATTTCAGCATGGATACGGTGCGAGCGCTCTAGCAGTGCTTCGATTTTTGCCTCTAGTTCTCTAGGCGCAACTGGTTTAGTTAAATAATCATCTGCTCCCATAGAATGACCATTAATACGGTCTTCTAATTCTGCTTTGCTAGACAAAAAAATAAATGGCATCAGCCTACCATTGGGAATGTTTCTCAGACGACGGCAAAACTCTAGACCATCCATTTCTGGCATAAGCACATCAGAAACTACCAAATCAGGTGGATTTTTGAGACAAGCTTCCAAGGCTTCAGTTCCCGAACACACTTGTTCTACCTGGTATCCCCGATGTTCCAGGTAGCGCTTCAAAAGAGTTAGCAGGGTTTTATCATCGTCAACAACTAAAATCTTTTTCATATTCTTTCTGGAGCCACCTTTTCTAAAAACACTCCTGCCAATTGGTCATGAATTGATGCTGCTGCCATCTGGCTGGAAGTCTATGAAAGGCCCACTGAGACAAACAATACACCATATCTTTTGAACGGAATTCGGTTGACCATAGGCAGC
Organism: Moorena sp. SIO3E8; assembly: GCF_010692445.1. Taxonomy (NCBI): domain Bacteria; kingdom Bacillati; phylum Cyanobacteriota; class Cyanophyceae; order Coleofasciculales; family Coleofasciculaceae; genus Moorena; species Moorena sp. SIO3E8. Next base: position 1,960 of record NZ_JAAHHM010000122.1, read on the forward strand.
ATCTATGCTAATAACACTGTAAGTTTCGGTGTTGAAGCCCTAACTATTGACACATCACCCAAGCAATTTTTTAGGAGCGATGGCGCTGCACAAAGCAGCCTTGGCTGACTGTTGTAAAACAGTTGAACACCTTCCTATTACAGGAGAACTTAAGCTATAGAACCCCTATTTCAGCATAAAGGCTGATTTCAAACAGTTGAGCCATGGTGTAATAACTTCATCAAAGCTTTGAACTTGAACTACGTTCACTCATGCTAATACCCAGAAATGGGAATTTTCGGGAAGAAAGATCAACAACTACCTGCTCTTTCTGCGACTCTTGCCCTGTCAAGTAGTAATAATCTTAATGAGAAGATTAACTAGGGTAGATTTTTTGCCATCCCCCTATGGATAGACTTTACCTCAACTACCATCTACCTGGGGTTGATCAGCAAAAAAGCTTAATGTCTCAAGCCCAGTGCAGGAGATCTGGTAGTTTTCTGACAATAGGTCTATTGCCAACTTCCATCTGACATTCATTGAAACTACTTTATGTACGATAAAATCTCCCCTTGCCAGACTGGTTCTGCCATTACCTACAAGGATGGTCAACCCATTGTTCCTGACAACCCAATTATTCCGTTTATTCGCGGAGATGGTACTGGTGTCGATATCTGGCCAGCTGCCCAGAAGGTAATTGATTCAGCAGTCCAATACGCCTATGGTGCCGATCGAAGCATCAGCTGGTTTAAAATCTACGCGGGTGACGAAGCTTGCGAAAAGTATGGTACTTATCAGTATTTACCCCAAGACACCCTCAATGCCATCAAAGAATACGGCATTGCTATCAAAGGACCCTTGACAACTCCCGTGGGTGGTGGTATACGCTCTCTAAATGTAGCCCTGCGGCAAATTAATGACCTCTATGCCTGTGTGCGTCCCTGTAAATACTACCCAGGAACCCCCTCTCCCCACAAAACTCCAGAGAAACTGGATGTGATTGTCTATCGGGAGAATACAGAAGATATCTACTTGGGTATTGAATGGCCCAAAGGAAGCGAAGTTGCTGAAAAATTGATTACTTTACTCAATCAGGATCTAATCCCAGCCACTCCAGAACATGGCAAAAAACAGATTCCCTTAGATGCTGGTATTGGGATTAAACCCATCAGTAAAACTGGCTCCCAGCGTTTAGTACGCCGCGCCATCCAACATGCCCTCAGGCTACCTAAGTCTAAGCAGATGGTGACTTTGGTACATAAGGGGAATATTATGAAGTACACCGAAGGCGCGTTCCGGGACTGGGGTTATGAACTAGCAACCACAGAGTTTCGAGCAGAATGTATAACTGAACGGGAATCTTGGATTCTCAGCAACAAAGAGCAAAATCCTGACATTAGCCTGGAAGAGAATGCTCGCGCGATTGAACCGGGTTATGATGCCTTGACCCCAGAAAAACAGGCGAAAGTGATCCAGGAAGTAGAAAATGTCCTTAATTCCATCTGGGACAGCCATGGGCAAGGTCAATGGCAAGATAAGGTGATGGTAAATGACCGGATTGCGGACAGCATTTTCCAACAAATCCAGACTCGACCAGCGGAATACTCTATTCTGGCCACGATGAATCTCAATGGTGATTACCTATCCGATGCTGCTGCTGCTATGGTTGGTGGATTAGGTATGGGTCCAGGAGCGAATATTGGTGACACGTGTGCGATTTTTGAAGCCACCCATGGCACAGCTCCTAAACATGCGGGTCTAGACCGGGTAAATCCAGGCTCTGTGATTTTATCAGGAGTGATGATGCTAGAGTATATGGGTTGGCAAGAAGCTGCTGATTTAATTAAGAAGGGGATATCAGATGCGATCGCTAACCGGGAAGTTACTTATGACCTAGCCCGGATGATGACTCCACCCGTAGAACCTCCCCTGAAGTGTTCTGAGTTTGCTGAGGCAATCATTAAATATTTTAGTTGACATTTGAGTGTCTTCAGTTGGTAACCCGATCAACAGAGGTTTTGAGCAAACTTGTTACGACAGGCCATGCCAGAAACTGGGTCGATGAACCAAACGTCCAAGTCTACATTTAAGGGCAATCCTTGGGAAGATTTGCCCTAAGCCCTTGGTTGGTGTGAACCTGTCAGGTTAGGGCGAGTCGATTAACCAAGATCTATGAAGGGAGAATCTCCCTGTATGGGAGACCGGGGAATGTCAACGATTGGGAATGATAATTTTAGGTCGCCTCAGCTGACTTGGTTCAAGCTTAGACTTTAAGCGAGGCTGATTTAAAAACTGATTTTGACTAGTAGACTGGGTAGAAAATTGCCCCAATTTACTAGTTTCTTGCGGTGCTACTGGTGTAAGCGGTGCTGCCGTTGGTACACCGGTAGCTTGCCGGAATGGAGTAGAGTAGGTGTTGGAATTGATAGGAACTGTAGGTGTTGTCGGAAAAGTTCTATCGTTCCTTGTTCGAGGTAGATTGACTCCAGGATAATTAATTTGTCCCGAAGAAAGAGCTGTTGTGGGTGTGGTCGAGAAAGTCCTGTTGCCGGTTACACCTGGTTTTGTTACCCCAGGATAGGTAATTTGTCCTGGATAGGAGGGAGTCGGTAATGCTTGATTCCCAGTTGCCGTCAACGGTATTCCCCCCCTAGCTTTAATTTCCTGAGTTCCTGAGTTCCGTTGTTCGAGAACTCCCCTGTTTCCATAGGAGATATTTGAAGGAAAGATGTTAGCAGGTAGTTGAGCTTTGCTATTACCGGTAACAGACTTAGCAGCATTAAGCCTATTCAAGGCTTCCTGTAAAGGGCTGACTGGTAACTCTGCTGGATTAGTGTAGAGGGAATTGAGGGAACCCAACCCCAACACAGAATTAGTCTGGTTCAGTGTGCTTGAGGATAAAGATCTCTGATTAACAGAGTTAGGATTGCTCAGTAAGTCACTCCCAGGAACGGGAGGGATATTAAACAAATCGTTTGTAGATGTAACAAACGGATGTCTGGCTTTTGAGGACTGCTGAGGTTGGAAGTTTGGGGTTAGCAAAGGTGATTTTGCTTGGGAGTTAGCTTTTGTCTGCTGAATAACTTGAGTAAATAACCCTTCTGAATTTTTGGTTTTAGACTTTTTGGCTTTCTTGGTTTGCTGTGGTGGTACTGATATAGCACTTAGGGCTTCGAGCTCTGCTAATAGCACGGCAGAATTATCAATATCAGCCAACCTTGCCGCTAGTTCATCATCTTCAGAAGACAGGGTTGGTTCAACGGTGGGAGTATCAGTTTCAGCCACTTGATTGATCCCAATTGCCCTTAACAATTCTGGACGGTTCCAGTATTCCCGGAGAAACCACAACATTAGGGATAACAAGACAGCTGCTCCCCAAAATGCTGGTCGTCCCAAAGGTTGTAGTTGAGCTTTCCAATAGCGGAGGTAAGCAGGAGGTTGATTACGAGAAGACATGGCACGTTTCAACGATGTTAGACATTTCAGCTTCGCTGTAACTTGATGCTAGCCTCTAATCAACGGATAATGGTTTACAATTAGCAATTTACAATTAGCAACAATAACTACCTATCTATCGGGCCTATCTATCGGGCAGCCCTATATAACAACAATCCTCCCGCACCTAGTCCAAATAAATTAGGCAACCAGGCTGCCATCAAAGGAGAGAAAATGTTAACTAGACCTAGGGCATTAGTTATAAACCCTAATAAGTAGTAAGAAAAAATTACTAAAACACTAATTCCGAAACTGGTTGCTTTACCTGTACGTTGAGGACGAGTTCCCAAGGAAGCTCCCACTAAACCAAAAACTAGACAAACAAAGGGAAAAGAAATTTTTTGTTGAATTCTGATCCTAAGTTTACGAATTTTTTTAGCATTACCACTATGGCGTAATACCTCCAAACGCTCTAGAGACTGAGCAATGTTCATTTCACCATAGTCACGATTTTTTTTTGCCAAATCCAAAGGTGTTCTAGGAAGTTGTAGCTTTTGTTTTTGAAATCTGAGGATATTGCGGTAAGAAGCATCGGGAGATATAATATAGATGGTGCCATCTAGAAAATCCCAGAGATTTTCAGTTGGGTTCCAAACGGCAGATTGAGAGGTGACAATTTGTTCTAGACCGGTCTGAGAAAAGTCTAAAATTGTCAAGCCTCTCATCTGCTTACCATCAAATTGCTCGGCGTAGAACCAACGCTTAATTTTGTTAACTTTTTTGCCATTGGGTAGCTTTACTTTTTGATATTCGGGATAAAAGATGTTCCTTTCCTGAAAGGATGGTCTTTCTTTTTTGAGCGCTTTGTCTAAGGTGATTTTGGACTGGTAGTTAGCCGCAGGAACCACTAATTCATTAAATACAAATGTCAGACTTGTAACGAGCAAACTCACCACTACAGCAGGTATTACTAGTCGGTAGATGCTTACCCCAAAGCTGCGCATGGCAATCAACTCACTATCGCTGCTGAGGCGAGAGTATGCCATCAGAGCAGCTAGGAGCATCGACATTGGTAAAGCATAGGAAATAAATTGGGGTATCTGCAACAGTAGCACTTGAAGTGCAATTCCCAGTGGTAATCCTGCTTCAGTAACTTTGCGAACCAACTCAAATAGGGTTCCAATAGCTACACCCAGTGATGAAAAAGCACCTATACCAAACAGCAGTGGTGGGATTAGCTCAAATACGATGTAGCGATCCATCACTGATAAGCCAGGCATTAGTGCAATGATGGACTTGGATTTACCAAATTTCATCTGTCCGCCTCCCGGTCGTCTCCCGCTATAATCTTTGATTTAGCGGTGAGACTTGCCATATAAACACCTGGGGTTACCCCAGGTGACAGGCACTCAGGAAAGGGAGGACAGGCTTTAATTTGTATAGGCATAACCATCCTTCCTGTGAATAAATTGACAATACTTGTGACTGATTCCTTGCACCAGTCCTGATTTAGTTGAGATATTGAAATATCCTGATTTTCGAGTTGCAACTCGTCCAACGTAGGTACCGATTTTCTTGCCTTTAGTTACCACAGCTCGGACAATATCACCCGTTTGAAAGCCTTTGTGAATTTTAGTTCTTGAACAGTGACGGACAGGGAATCCATACTTGTTGGTTCGACAAAGCTGACGAGTTCCGTGACCTTTGGCAGTAATCAGCAAAGGATGGGTTACTTCAATGATCAATGTTTCAACTTTCCCGACATTTGCTGCGTCTAGCCAATGAGTTTTTGGCAGGTTTTGACGGCATCTATTGAATTTAGTCAATCCGCCGCTGCCAACCTCGACTGGTATTCCAGTTGACTTTAGATCGTGGTATAATTTCCAGCGAGTTGTATTAACAGAAGCTGCGTCAGCCAGAGGGCGTCTCGCTTGACTCAATACACGCTTCAAGACACTAGGCTTATTAGACAGGAAAAGCTCAATATCTTGATTAGACTTAGCTTGATTGCATGGGTGACACGCAATAGCTAAGTTAGAAACCCGATCGGAACCGCCTTTAGACTTGGGTTTGATATGCTCAATTTCTAACTGAGTACCTGTTGCCCCACAATAAGCGCATTTACGATTCCATTTTTCAAGTAAATATTCCCGAAGTTCGTAACCGTAAAGTGTGCCCTGCTGATACTCTATCCCAGATATTTCAGGATTTTGTAGTTTTTGAGTGTCAAATCTAACTAGCTCTTGAGAGATACCAGTCACAGGACATACTCTAGTCAGCTTTTCAACCCAAGTTAAAATGTTTTTAACTCTAGACATCAGGCTAGGAGCTAACCAACCTTTTGATCTAGTTCTATTAAGAAATCTGGGCTTACGATATCGAGTTTTACGATTGCGTCGGGCACGCCTTAATTGCCTACGAGAAGTTAGTGCGTCTCGAATTTGAAAGCCTCTGTGGGTAAGCTCTGCTCCCCAAACCACTCGATTTCCTTGGACGATAGCTAAACCACTTGTTTTTGCCCCAGGATCTATTTTGATTTGTGACCCGTGAGTTATAGGTTCTTTTATTTCCTCTGTCAAGATTATAGTAAACGGGTAACGACGATAGACTTTAGCCTTACCTGTTGAAAGTAGAATCCTAGCTCTTGCTGGTCTACATGGATCTAAAGGTTGTCGATTTTTGTTGAGCACAAATACACGCATAACTGTGTTTCCTCCTATTGCTAGGGTAAAGTTAGCTTAGTCAAAGTTATTTCTCGGTACTTTCCCAGCTACACTGGCTTAACTCAATTACACCTGTTTAATAACTGGGTTCTAGAGCTGGGGACTAGCTACGCATCCCCAGGTAGGAACTTGAACACTTAGAAATAACGTAGTTCTTATAGAACTTAGACTGGTAAACTTTGAGCTTAAAAGCTCCCGCTATACTCGCGTTGTGAGTTAGCGGTGAGTTGTTTACGATTTGCTAATCACTAAATTAATTTTTAATAGCTTCTGTTATCGTTGAAACCCTGTCCCTAAGTAATACTTACGTACTAGAGGATTATCATAAAGTTCTTCAGCACTTCCGGCAGCCAGGATTTGTCCTTCTCGCATAATGTAGGCGCGGTCAGTAATCGCTAGGGTTTCTCTTACATTGTGGTCAGTCACCAGAATTCCCATTTGGCGATCGCGTAATCGAGCCATAATTTTTTGAATCTCTGAGACAGCAATGGGATCGACACCAGCAAATGGCTCATCCAAGAATAAGAACTTCGGTCCAAGTGAACCAACAGCTAACGCTCTTGCCAGTTCTGTTCGACGTCTTTCTCCTCCAGAGACTTGATTACCTAAGGTATTGGCGACTTTTTCCAAACGAAACTCTTGGAGTAAGTAATGCATTCTTAATCGCCACTCACCACGAGGCACACCAGTTTGTTCTAAGACTAATTGAATATTGTCCCGAACACTAAGGTGGCGGAAGATACTCGCTTCCTGAGCCAGGTAACCAATACCTAGCTGGGCTCGCCGATTGATCGGCATGGCAGTGATATCTTGATCATCTAGCCAAACTGTACCCAGATTGGGTTTTTCTAGACCAGTGGCAATGTAGAAGGTTGTAGTTTTACCAGCACCATTAGGACCAAGCAACCCTACAACTTCCCCTTGGGCAACGGAAAGATTAACGCGACTGACAACACTGCGCCTGCCATAGGACTTATGGATATTATCTAATAATATTTTCACAGATAGCACCTTTAATCGGTCATTAGTAAATAGTCCATAATCCTTATATCCTTGGTAATTAACTAATGACCAGGAAATGACCAGAAGTGGTTGCAGGCTATTCTATCAATTAAGATCTAGTTTTTAAGCCATAATGGCTGATGGTAGGGGTTGATCTAGTTAGGGAAGCCCTGGAGCAGGTGATGTGGTGCTGTCTGAGTCAGTAACGATGTAAATTGATTCTACCTGTTGGTTCTGTTGAGGCAGGGCTACAAAGCGTCCTTCATCAATCAAATAGGTAATGGTTTCACCCTGAATACTATTGCCCTCCTGCAACACAAAAACATTACCATTGAGAACCAGACGGCGCTCACGGCTGAAGTATTGGGCTTGGGCTGCAGTTGCTTGTATTTGGCGAGCGGGATAGTTAATTTGGACATTGCCACGGGCTGTGACTACGCCAGTTTTGGAGTTAGCTTCCTGGACATCAGAGCGAACCGTCAAGGCACCTCCATCAGCTGCTGATGGTTTATTTTGGGCTTGTGCTTGGGGGATGTTAAGGAAAGTTGGTAATGCGATCGCACCTACCAAGGTAACTGGCAAGAATAATCTTAGACCTAGATTATGCCTTAATCGGTTAGTATATTTAAGGTCGGACTTCATGCTGTTGTGTGTGATGACTGATCTCGAATACCAATAAGCTGTTCTGCCTACTAGTTTAAGCAAATCCAGCCATAGCTTGGGAATTAAAATGGGCTTTTTGCTCTAAGGCACGTGTTTTAGTTTTGACGACTAGGCACCAACAAAGTTTCTCATCCCTTCAAAGCATGTGCTAACAACTAATGGTTAACAAGTTAATGGTTAACCATCAACTCCTTTGAGTTTTGGAAAACCCCTAACCCCTTCGCCACCAACTACAACATCATTGCTGTCAGCCGCCTCTAACTGTCTAACAAAATCAGCAACTTGCTCTGAGCCAACGTTTTGCAATGCCTGTAGGAGATTAACACTTTGAGATAGTAGCTCAGTGACATCAATCCCCCCATAGTCCGGTTGATAGTTACTGAGACGTCCAATCCCTTCACCGAGTAAAACCACTGCACCACGCCAGTTTAGATTACCTAGGTGGTAGCAGCCAACAGCTATTTGTAAAATGCCTTGATAAAACCGCTTTTGCGGCTCAACTGCTTCTATCCATAAAGCTTCAAGGGTGTCGTGACAAGCGTAAAACTCTTGCTGATTAAATTGATCGACACCCTGCCAAAATTCTTCAGGTAGTACTATGGCTGTCATGCCATGCTATCTCGCGCAGCTTTAATTTCGTCTAGGGAAATTTCTTGCTTATCACCCGCAAAATCGTTATCCGGGGTCAAAAATAACATACAGTGGCACTCCTTGCGTTCCCGCATTGGGACACAAGGGCAATTCCAGAAGGTAGCTTTCACCTCTGCTTCTTTGTCTTCATAATGGCGGCAAGGGCATAAGGGAGCACCGAGTTCTTCTTTGTTTTTGGCAAGTCCCTCAATCACCACAGCAGTTACGCTTGGGTCAACACAGAAGTAAGTGTCGGTCCGCTGAGCATAAGTCTGAGCAAAGTTTTGCATCGCCTCCAGTTTACTATCACTGGCTTGATTAGCTATTGGTGATGTAGTCATTTAGTAAAATTGAGTTATGAAAGAGTTCTTAGAATTGTATCGTACTGTCTTACAGGTAAATCGGATATTTGTTGATCGTTGGGATAGCGATACATAACATAGTTTAGGATAATTGCTTGATCGGTTGAATTGGTGTTAAGACATACCAAAACCTTCTGCTCTACCCTAAATCAGCAGACCAGACTGCAAACAACCTGACCTTAGCTCCGTCATAATCCGTTGCGTTCCACAGCTTATTTGCTATCGTATCGGTTGCTGTAACTGGGGTTTTAGGGGCTCAGTCGTATTAATTACAATTCCCAAACTATCGCGCTTAAGTTGTTGGACTGGCTTCCCCACGGATACATCTTTTGGCCAAAGTAAGCAACGACTTCCAGGGGGTAGGGAGTTAAGACTAACAGGATTTTGAGTCAGCCAGATCAAGGGTAGATAGGGGGGTAAATAGGGTTGCTCTTCAGCTTTCCCATCAACTCCGGCTTGGGTGGCAGCAAGGGCTTCTAACACTACTGAACTGCCGTGCAATAACCCTGTTATCGGTGTCCATAATTTGACATTTGGCTGAGTCCGACAAGCATAGGAGTACATAGAAGCAGCAGCAATCACGGCTTGTTCAAAGTCTTCGGGATGCCATTGACTGGAGCTATCGAGACAGATGATAATTTCTTGAGAACCAGTCAATACTTCTAACTCCCGTACCAGTAATTCACCGTAACGAGCACTGGTGCGCCAGTGAATCAGACGGGTAGGGTCACCAACTCGGTAAGGTCGTAGTGCTTTGGTAAGGTCTTGGCTAAGTGATTGAGATTTGCGATCGCTTTGGACTTGCATACTGTCCTCTTCACCGATTTCATCCACTAGGGGACAGCGAGTAAGGGGGAGTACAGTGGGATAAACTACTGCCCTAGCGCTGACATATCGACGGCGACGGCACCAAAATAATCCCAAGGGTGTGGCAGTTCTCAATTGTACCTGGTGCCAGCGATATACTCCTCGTTTGGGGGTGGGATGGTAATAAACCCAGCGATGGACACTTTGGGCTGGAATGGTGGCTACTGGTGTTTTGGTCATTGCTCCCAGTTCCGGTGGGAGCATATCCTGAATTTGTAATAGGGTTTGAGGCCGGAGGGTGGGGTTTTCGATTTCTAGTTCAATGGTTAACTGGTCTCCCACACTGACCGGTGAGATCGGACGTCGGCGTACTGATAGATGGTTAAGCGATCGCACTGGTAAGATAACGGCAATTACCAGTAGGGCAAAAATAATTGCACTGATCACATAGAGCCATCCTGCCATGGTATTGGTGGCAGCGCCAAAGAAACAAATGGCAATTCCTGCTAAAAGAAAACCTCCATAGGCGGGATTAACCCAGTTGGTTTCTAACCATTCGGTTGTTTGTTTGATAACGCTCATGACTTTTTACAGTTATTCAACCCTCAACTTGTTCTCGTACCTGTTCTACACTCAAGCTAAGGGCTTCTGCTACCTGTTCCACTGTTAGTCCCATCTTCAGGAAACGGGGCACAGCCTCGAAGATTGCCTGTTCAGCTTTTTGAGCTCGTGCATGTTCTACTTCCGCCCGCTCATTACCAATCAGCAATAGATTACCTTGGTTATCCCACCACCTTAACCAGAGTTGGTTTTGATTTTGATAGGTTCCCTGCCACAGTCCCAATTCGATTCCTAATGGTTCAATGGGATAATGACCTCGCTCGTTGGGCTTCATTTTGTGATAGAAACCTTTAAGGAATTCATAGACCTCCAAGTTACCAGTTTTGATTTCATAAATACCGTAATAGGCAATGCGTATAATCTGCTCATAAACCCAAAATTTGCCTGGTTTAGTTACTTTTCCTTCCTCACTTCGGGATAGAGGAGTTTGGTCTCGTTCTTCTTCCCCGTTCCCACTGGCAAATTCAAGAGCAATTAAAGGAGCGATATATTCTCGCCATATAACGTAGGAACGGCGAATTTCACCATCTAACTTAGGGGGAACATTGGGAACATAAAACCAGTCAGGAGCTTCTGCTCCTTTTTCGGGTGGGTCAGTTTCTCGCCAATAAATACCACAGTCTTGCCCAATGGCATAGTGTCCATCAGGATGGATTTGCTGTAAAACTGGTCCAATCGAATCTGTCAGTAATATGCTTTGGGGGTGTTCCTGAAAATTTTTCACAAAACTTCCATCTGATTCTGGTAGTTGGGTGTGATCTGGGAAAGGAGGAGGTAAAACAACCCGGTCAATACTTTGAGTCATGGTTTCCTGATCGGCTACTGCTGGGGGTATAGATTTATTTTGGCAGAATTTTTCATGAGTCAGGACTTAATAAAATTTCCAATTATCTCCCTTAAAAATACCTACAAAATTTTGCGCCCAGTCAAAAGTCCCCGCACTTCCAACATGGCAGAATAAGTAGGCAAAATATGAAGGGTTTCGTCAGCTGGAGTTTCGTCCAAAGCGGTAGCGATCGCGTCTGATAAATCTTCTTTAATAATCAATTGGCAATTAGTCTGGTCTTGATTCTGGTCTTGATTCTGGCTGTATTGTAGACGGAGTGCCATATCATAAACGCGATCGCCACTGACTACTACAGTTCCCCCTGAGTTCACTAATTTCTCTGTATCCACATCCCAAATCCAAGACACATCTGTGCCATCGGGGGTCCGGTCATTGAGTACCACTAGCTTAGTGGATGCTCCACCTTGTTTTTGCAAGTCATTTACAGCCCGAATCGTTTCATTCATCCCTACTGGATTTTTAGATAACAGAATCCGAACCTGCTTCCCATCCACAACTAGTTCTTCTGCTCGTCCAAAGGCAGCGCGGAAGGTTTTAATACTGTTGTAGATGGTATCCCGGTCAATTCCCATCTCTATGGCTAGTAATCCCGCTGCCAATGTGTTGTATTTGTTATAGATACCAATTAATATTTGTGGCCACTGGCTACTATTGACTCCGAGTTGAGGTTTACTAAAGCCACATTGAGGACAGTGATAGTCTCCTAGATGGGACAGATAAACCCCCTCATAGTCCAGGGGATGTCCACAACTGGGGCAGTAAATTGAGTCAACCGCATGGGGAATTTCATCAAGATAGAGATCTGGCTCACTTAACCCAAAGAAAAGGACTCTCTGGGGTAACTGTTGACCGAGGTAAGAAAGGGTAGGGTCATCGCCGTTTAAAACTACAACGGTTTCCTCAGGTAAGGGAGCGATCACATTTTGCCAGCGACGGCTAATGGTATCCACTTCGCCATAACGATCCAGCTGGTCACGAAACAGGTTTAAGCCCAAAATAAACTTAGGCTGACAATCAAGCAATACCAAGGGCAGCACATTTTCATCCACTTCCAAAAGGGCGTAGTCAGCATCCAACTGACCAATGCCATTGGTATGAACTAGGAGTGCTGTCACTAAGCCATTAATCAAATTTGCCCCAGTACTATTGTGAGCAACTTGCCAACCAAGGTCTTCCAGGATAGTGCATAGAAGTAGAGAGGTGGTAGTTTTACCGTTAGTACCAACAATTAGAATCACACCTCGTCTGACCTGATCCAAGAGTAAGGGAAGCACTTGAGGCTGGAGACGACGGGCAATTGCTCCAGGCAGAACACTTGCTGCCCCTAGGTTTAATAACCGAACCAGAGCGGTGACGGTTTTGGCAATGCCTACGGATAACCCTAATCGTAATCTATCGATAATTGATCTAGTCACGGGATGAAAGCTACAAGTTGTTCGTGGATTAAAGAGTTGGAACCAAAGATGAACCGATCAGAATCGAAACTTCCGATCAAAACTAAAAACCTACCATTGATGAAGTGGAGGATAATTAGGGAAGATTTCACGCCCACCACAGCGCAAGTACTTCACTGTGTCCTTCATGCAATAGTGCTGCATCGTTCATCTTTCATACTTAATAGGCAATGCTAGCAGTTCAAGAAGCAGAGTCAATCATTCTCAATTTGGTTCAACCCTTTGACCCACGGCTGGAAACACAGGTGGTAGAGCTATCTGCTGCCACTAATAGAATTCTGGCAGCAACAGTGACCAGTAACTTAGATTTTCCCCACTGGGATAATTCAGCCATGGATGGGTATGCCGTGCGCTATGGCGATGTCCAATCCTGCAATCGCGAACAACCAGTAGTTTTAACTATTGTCGAAGAAATCCCTGCTGGATATCAACCCCAATGTGAAGTGAAACCGGGACAAGCCTCACGGATTTTTACTGGAGGTTGTATGCCAAAAGGAGCTGATACGGTGGTGATCCAAGAAAACACCAAACTCCAGGATAACCAGGTGGTGATTTTGGAGGCTCCCCAATCCCAAGCCTTTGTCCGTCATCGGGCATCTTTTTACCAAGCCCAAACCAGTCTTATGAAACCAGGCATTAGGCTTGGTGCTCCAGAAATCGCCATTTTAGCTGCAGCTCAGTGTAACCAATTGACAGTGTATCGGCGTCCTCGGGTGGCAATTTTTTCCACTGGCAACGAGCTAGTAACCCCTGACCAACCCCTAAAACCTGGTCAAATTGTGGATTCTAATCAGTATGCCTTGGCTACCTTTGTCTCCCTCTTGGGAGGAGTACCCATACCTATGGGGATTGTGCGCGATCAGCCAGACGATCTAAAAAATGCGATCGCAAACGCTATCTCCGAAGCAGATATGGTTCTATCTACTGGCGGTGTATCAGTGGGAGATTATGACTATGTAGACAAAATCTTAGCCCAGCTCGGGGCAGAGATTCACATCCACTCGGTTGCCGTTAAACCCGGTAAACCCCTAACAGTTGCTACCTTTACCTCCCCCTTGCCTAATTCCCCAGAAGAAAGTGATCTTTCTAGTACTCCTTCGTGTTCAAAACGTCCAGTACTTTACTTTGGTCTACCTGGGAATCCCGTTTCAGCACTAGTCAGTTGTTGGCGGTTTGTTAAACCAGCACTGTTAAAACTATCTGGTTTACCGGAGGAAGTCTCGAAACCAGTTTTTGTCAAAGCGATCGCATCTAATGACTTACATGCCGGTGGAAGCCGGGAAACTTACCTGTGGGGACAACTGTGTTTAGATGCAGCTGGTGCCTACGAATTTCATCTGGCCAGTGGTAGTCATAGTTCTGGTAATTTGATTAATCTTGCTTATACCAATGGTCTAGCGCTGGTGCCAATCGGTAAAACCTTGATTCGGGCTGGTGAATCAGTATTAGTCTTACAGGTAGGGGAAGGTTTGGCTAGGGCAAAAGGTAATATCAAATCTGGTTGAATAACCATACTTCCTGTTTAGGCGAGCAGGGGAGCAGGGGAGCAGGGAGAGAAATATTTTGTCTAGATATCGTAAATGTAGACAATTATCCGGATTTGATATAAAAGGTAAAAGCCATGGAAGCAAGCATCTTTGATTTATAACCAGAAACCGGGTTTTAAGGGTCTTGGTGCGTAAGTCCTGTTGGCTAACGGTGTCACCCCAAGCTCGCCACACCGAGTCAACCGGTCACCCACCCCATCACCCTATAACCGTAGTAAAGCCGGATTTTTGGTTTCACTGTGTAAGTCCTAAAATAGATAGAGTAGTCTTGGAAACCAGGTTACTGGTCAGTAGCGCCTATCGATACTATCTACGGTAATCTTCAAGGTCTTAAGCCTAGCCAGCTCAAGCAACTAAAACGGCTGTATCACCAACGCTTACCTAGCGATAACTTGACTACACCGGAGTTTGCTCAACGTGTTGCGGCCATTAGCACAGACATTCAACAGCCCCTATGCACCTACATCAATCGCCGGGGACAAGTGATTCGTGTGGCTGTAGGTACCCCTACTCAGACCAAAATTCCTCCCCTGGAATTGCCCCGTTACGGTGCTGAACGATTGTGCGGGATTCGCTGTATCGCCACTCAGCTCAAATCAGAAACCCCTAGAGAATCTACCCTCACGGCTATGGCAATTCAGCGATTGGATGCATTGGTGGTACTTACGATTACTGGGTCAGGTATGATAAGGCGGGGTGGTGGAGCAACAGGTTATATCAAAGAAACCTATCTCGCACATTTGCTCCCTCCTAGTAACTCAGAAGGACACAATAAGGTAGACTCTCAACTCCTAAATTGGAGTGTATCATCACCCATTAGTCTGGATATTCTGACCAAGCAGGATTTCCAGGAATTGGTCGAAGAGCTAGAAGCTGAGTTTCGACGGCAATTTGTGGCTCAGGAAGTCGATGTTGACCAAGATAGGGTGCTGATTATAGGGTTAATGACTGAAAAAATCAGCCCAGAGCGATTTGAAGATGGCTTAGCAGAAATTGGGCGGTTGGTGGAAACCGCTGGTGGAGAAGTATTAGGGGTAATCCAGCAAAAGCGATCGCATCCCCATCCCCAAACAGTAGTTGGTAGCGGTAAAGTAGAGGAAATTGCCCTGACTACCCAAACTCTAGCCGCTAATCTGGTAGTATTTGACCGCGACCTATCACCAGCACAAGCTCGCAACCTAGAATCCCAAATTGGTGTTCGGGTTGTAGACCGTACTGAAGTGATTCTCGATATTTTCGCCCAAAGAGCTCAGTCCCGTGCTGGTAAATTGCAGGTGGAACTGGCACAACTAGAATATATGTTGCCTCGCCTTACTGGTCGGGGTCAGGCGATGTCCCGGTTAGGGGGTGGCATTGGTACTCGTGGTCCGGGTGAAACCAAACTGGAAACCGAACGTCGCTCCATTCAGCGTCGAATTGCCCGACTTCAACAAGAAGTAAACCAATTACAGGCTCATCGGTCAAGGTTAAGGCAGCGGCGTCAGCAACAGGACGTTCCGACAGTGGCGGTCGTTGGTTATACAAATGCCGGCAAATCTACCCTGTTGAATACCCTAACCAATGCTGAGGTTTATACCGCTGACCAGTTATTTGCTACTCTTGACCCCACCACCCGACGCTTACCTATTGTTGACTCAGTAACGGGTAAATCTAGCGCTATGCTATTGATCGATACGGTAGGGTTTATTCACGAGTTACCCCCACCCTTAGTAGATTCATTTCGGGCTACCCTCGAAGAAGTAACAGAAGCAGATGCTTTGCTGCATTTAGTGGATTTATCCCATTCAGCGTGGGCTAGTCACATTCGTTCTGTAATGGGGATTCTGAGGGATATGCCCATTACACCAGGACCGATTTTAGTAGTATTTAATAAAATCGACCAAGTAGATAGTGATACCCTAGCGTTAGCGAAAGAAGAATTTCCTCAAGGAGTCTTTATTTCTGCTAGTAAACTTCTTGGACTGGAGACATTGCGTCAGAAACTAGTTGAGTTAGTTCACTATGCGATCGCAACTCAATAAAGTGAATCAGCTTCATAAAAAAATAACTAAAATCGTGAGTTCGCTCGTTCTAAACAAGTAGTTATTTTTGCAGTTTTATGTGTTGCTAGGAGTCGATTTTACCAACGTCTATTACTACTTTTAGAGGACTACCATTATGATATAATGACTTAATAAACTGGGTTAGCTTCATAAAAAAATCACAACTGTAAGCTAATAGATAGGGATAATTTAATTGTTAAAACCAAAACCAACTTCAAAGTTTGATGCTTCGTTCTGGGGACGCCGATATCCTAAATTTCCTTGAACAAATCCAGTTGGCTCGCAACGTCCCGATTGGCTTAAGGTGCTATCGTCTGCGAACTATGTGCATGCATTTTGGGCGCTGGTTAAACTTAGAGCCAGAAGCAATGCGTCAGCTGGTTTTTTTGTGCTATTGCCACGGTTTAGGGAAAATTAGCATTCCCGATCAGATCCTGTTCAAAACAGGACCGCTGACAGAAAAGGAGTGGACAAAAGTTAAGGAGTATCCTGAAGTTTCAGAACTGATTTGTAACCAGCATCCGCTCCTGAAGGAGTTTGCATTCTTAGTGCGTACCCACCAAGAGAGGCTGAATGGCACTGGTTATCCGGATGGGTTGCGTGGTGAGAAAATTCCTTACATTGTTCAGGTCTTTCAGCTGGTGAATGCGGCAGATGCTATCATCAGCAAGCGGCTATATCGTAACCGTAGTGATCCCCCAGGCATTCGCCCCTACTGGAAACAGGCGGTAGCAGAAATTACCAAAGAAATAAACGTTGGTGCAAGAGATCCAGAACTCTGTGAAAAGTTTTTCCGCTTTCTTGAACTGTACTATCGAGGCGGTGGTTGAAGGTTAAATGTCAAAGGTTTAAAGTTGAAGGTTTAAAGTTGAAGGTTTAAAGTTTAACCAAAAAAGAGTTGACTAGTGCAGCGCGGTAGAAATGCTTGAGCAGCTGCGGATAATGGTGAAACAGAAGGATGAACCGCTGACCCACTCGCACTCGATGCTCAGCTCATCCGATTACACTCTTCACAACTAGGCTATGCC
>NZ_JAAHHM010000123.1:0-18918 GCF_010692445.1 Moorena sp. SIO3E8
CAACCCGTTCTAATGTAGAGGTACCAATGACAATGGTTCCTATAATGAGGAGCCGTATGACAGGAAACTGTCACGTACGGTTTTGAAGACGAGTCGGTGGAGGCGACTCCTCGGCTTAGTTTAATGGATGTCGGGTGAAACGCGGTTTATACAAGTCTTCCGAAGGATGGCTGATAAATGCCGATTGTAACGGTGCTGCAAATATCGCCAGAAAAGTAGCTGCACAGTTGGGCCTTGACCTGACCAGGGTAGGTAGGGGAGCTTTGACACTCCCAAACCGGTATGATTTGTTCACTTGCTTGAGTAAATTATACCGGACAAGAAGTGACGAGGTGCGGTTTCAACCCGCCTCGTAACAACCTTGTAGAATCCCCGTATTTTAATGCGGGGAGATGTCAATATCTTTGATCGCAACTAAGTATTAGAAAACATAATTATGGCTCCCAATCCCACCATCATGAAAGCTGTTGAGCAGCTAGACTACCGCGTCACTGTTGGGGATGTTGCTGCCCAAGTGGGTTTAAACATCCATCAAGCCGAGCAAGATTTACTTGTCCTGGCCTCGGAAGTAGGTGGACATTTACAAGTGGCCGAGTCAGGGGATATTGCTTATCTGTTTCCCAAAAACTTTCGCGCTATTCTCCGCAACAAGTTCTTAAAGCTACGGTTGCAAGCATGGTGGGAAAAGATTTGGGGTGTTCTATTTTACCTGATTCGGATTTCCTTCGGGATTTTCCTAGTGCTTTCCATTGTATTGATGATTGTTGCGATCGCATTTATTGTTCTGAGCCTCAAAGCTGGCAGTGACAATGATTCTGACGGAGGAGGCGGAGGAAGTAGTCGTTCTGGTGGTGGCGGTGGCATCGTGTTTTTGCCCCGTTTCTGGATTGGACCGGATCTGTTTTGGTGGTTCAACCCATCTTACTCCCACAATAATTATCGACGGCAACGGCAAAAATCCCGTTCTGGCCGAGAAGATAGTGAGATGAATTTTTTAGAGGCTGTCTTCTCCTTTCTGTTTGGTGATGGCAATCCCAATAGTGATTTAGAAGAACGTCGCTGGCAAACCATTGGTACTGTAATTCGTAATTCCGGAGGGGCTGTGGCAGCAGAACAGATTGCTCCCTATCTTGATGACCTTGGAGAAAGCTATCAGCGGGAGTCGGAAGACTATATCTTACCCGTGCTAATCCGATTCGACGGACGCCCGGAAGTTAGCCCATCAGGGGATATTGTCTATCACTTCCCTAAATTGCAGACAACTGCTGCCAAACAGAATCAACAACCGGTGCCAGCTTATCTTCGTGCCAAGTTGTGGCAGTTTTCTCTGGCAACCAGTAACCAGATTATGCTGGCGATTGGGTTAGGGAGTGTAAACTTCGTTTTAGCCTTAGTCCTCGGTTCCCTGTTGCAGGGGGGTGAGATTGCTGCACAGCTAGGAGGATTTGTAGTATTTGTGGAGCTAATTTACCCTCTGTTATTGGTTTATGGCGTAGGATTCTTGACTATACCGTTGCTTCGATATTTCTGGGTTCAGCGGAAAAAGAACCAGATTGAAGCACAGAATCAAGCACGGCAGGAAAATGCGATCGCACTTAATCAGGCTGATCAGGCTTTACAGAACAAGATTGCCTATGCGGAACAGTTTGCCGCTCAAAATGTGATTCGGGAAGACAATTTGGTTTATAGCAGTGAGAAGGATTTATTGGATCAGGATATAGAAAGAAAAGACCAAATTGATGCCGAGTGGGAACAGCGCTTAGAGTTAGGATCTACTCACAATCTTGACATAAATAACTAATTAGTAAGCATTTAGCCGTCAGCGGTCAGTGGTCAGCGGTCAGCTGTCAGCTTTGTGGAACAGGCTTCGAGGTCAGATTCAACAAATGGTTACGTTTTTGATTCAAAATCTAACTTCTAACTTCTGACTTCTGACTTCTGACTTCTAACTTCTAACTTCTGACTTCTAACTTCTGACTTCTGACTTGCGCGTAGCGCTATATCAGTAATTACCGGGAGATGAGCCGAACCAAGATCAGGGCCAGTTCTCATCTTGATCACCTTAACATCTCGACTGACTAAACAGTGGTCTACAGGAATAGCTAACCAAGGATTGGCTGGTGAAAATTGTGATAGGGTTGGTAAAATCCCAAACCCAGCACGAGCGTCACGCAATCCCGAACTTTCAATTAGACGTTTATAATAGGGTGACCACATCGTAACGTTTAAATCACCAATTAGCACAACTGGTTTTTCAATTTGTTTTATATAATTCCCAATCTCGTCTTCTAGATCTTGATTGCGCCACTGCCAACCTTGCTCTCCCAAATCCCCTTGCTTCCCAAAATAAAATTGTGGATAGGCGTGAGTAACAATTACTGAAGCCTCTGCTCCAGCAATCCTTAAATCTAATTTGACTAAACCACGAGATTTACCGTATTCCAGAATTTCTGATTCTTGTAATGGTAAACGACTGTACACTTCGATATTAAGTTCTGGAATACTTATAGTATAAGGTAAAACCTCTCTTAAAGCTTCTAATTGTTTAGGCCAAGGGTCTTTTGCTTCTAAAAAAGCAGCAATGGTCGGCTTTTCTTCTTTAACCAAGGCAATAGCATCAGCATACTGGGTATTGGAAAACGAGACATTGAACAGAAACAGACCCATGGGTTCACCAGAAGCGCCAAAACTTAGTTTAGGAATATACCAAGGAATGATTTCTGTCAAGTTAATTAATAAGCAAAATAACGTGACTATCACCCAAAATTTGCGGCGATTTAGGGCAAAATAAATTAATGGTAACAGCCCTAATAACAAATATTGATGTTTAAAATGAGTCGTGAATTCTAAGTATATGTTATCTCTAAAAAAATAGCTAGTTACGGAGAATAATGTTACAACAATAGTTAAAATTATAAATAACGATAAAATCCAGTTGTTTAATATCTTAACTAATGGATTAGAAGTCGAGTTAGTCATCAACTTTGCCTCTACCGTAATTGTTATGCTAAATAAACAGTCTGTAAGAGGGAACAGGGAACAGGGAACAGGGAACAGTTGCTAGTGGTGCTTCAGGGGGGGCTCGCCGTTATTTTCCGCCTCGTAGCCAGGGTTGGTAAAGCCCGCCCCGTTCCACCCACGGGCAAGATGCCCGTTCCACCCACCGGGTCAAACAGCAAACATGAGATGCACCCGATAGGGAGCAGGGTTTTCAGATTTTTTACTAATTTGGAAATAGGCAATTTAAAGCTACAACAACTTACTTCAAACTAGCCCTACTCCCTACTCCCTACTCCCTACTCCCTACTCCCTACTCCCTACTCCCTACTCCCTACTCCCTATTCCCTATTCCCTATTGCCTATTGCCTTGCGCGTAGCGCCATATCAATCAATCTGAGCTAGTTGAGCACTAGAGTAATAGTGACTCAAAATTTGTAGGTAATTCAATCCCCGACGGGATAAGTTGTAGGCTCCCCACTGACTTAACCCCAATCCGTGACCATAACCACGACCGTTGAATTGGAAACCATTTTCGGTTTTAGACACGGTAAACAGCCTACTTTTCAGACCTAGGATTTTGCGTAATTCCTTGCCTTTAATAGTCTTTGTATTGCTACTGCCTTCTACTTTAAGAGTGATCACCCTGCCTCGGGGTGTCCTTTCCACTGGGGTCATGGCGATAATATTACCAACACCAGGAATCTTCTGGCTCAGTTGACTAGCAGAAAAGCTTTTTGTCCACTGGTAGACTGGTGTGCCCTGATCGTAATCAGGTACACCCTGTAGATAAGGAATGGGTTCACTCCACCAAATATCTTCTACATTTTCTGTATGTCCTCCAGACGCAGCATGGAAAACAGCGAGAATCACTTTATTACCATAAGTCATGATCTGTCCCGCTGTGGCATTAACCGCTTGATGAGTGCTGGCGGTTTCGCTATTTAGACCTTTGTAAACTTGCCAACGCTGGGTATCCCCTATATCATAGATATCGCTCTTGGATTTGTTCCGTTGATGGAGCACATAGGAACGAGCTGCTACTGC
The DNA here is from genome assembly GCF_010692445.1 of Moorena sp. SIO3E8. Lineage (NCBI taxonomy): Bacteria > Bacillati > Cyanobacteriota > Cyanophyceae > Coleofasciculales > Coleofasciculaceae > Moorena > Moorena sp. SIO3E8. Next base: position 4,045 of record NZ_JAAHHM010000123.1, read on the forward strand.
TTGGGCTTTCAAGGCTTCTATGGGCCAACTGGGACTCATTTCTGCGCCAATCACGCTATAGAGATAGTGTTCTAAATCAACATGGTTGACTGCTGTTAATTTATTGTCAGAACTAACCAGTCGAGTGCGTCCCCGGTACCAGCGATCGCCAATCCAAACATAACCATTGTCTTTCGGTTCAATCCAGAGGGATTTCCCTTGCCACTGACCTAACTTGATCCCACTACCGTTAGTTTCGGCAGTCATACCCGCCATGGCGTTTAAGTTTCCCACGGCTTGACCTGTCCCATCTCTGACAATGGCTGTGGTGGAACTCCCCAAGGTTACCTGTTTAACACCTTGCTCAACCGCTATCCGCAGTTCTACCGCTGCCTGAACTGGTGCAATGAGAACCATCCACAATAAAAAAGAGAGCCACCAATGACGCCCTCCTAGAACAATTATTGACTTGAGCATAGTTACAATAAAGATGGGAAAGCCTTTTGATGCCATATTTACTAGTTACTGATTACTTATACGAAGAGGAATCTTTTTGTCCTGATTAACAGCGATTCGATCTTACTCTGAGTTGTTCCAATTAGCGGCCAATTGTAACGGGCAAGATGCCCGTTCCACCCACCGGCAAGATGCTAGTAACACACCACGGGCAAGATGCCCGTTCCACCTACCGGGTCAAACAGCTAATCATTGATTTTACTTTATTAAGACAAAAGTCTAATACTTAGTTGCTGTAATACTTTCAAGCCTCCTAGGGAACCTCGAATTAGTCTGGTAGCTGCTATTGGTTGCTTTAGCATACCCATGGCTAAGGGCAAGGGTTTCAGTGATCCATCAGCACTAATCGCTGGGGTAAGGTCTGGGATATTGTAGTAGCTATCATCACTAATCACTCTTACCATTGCTACAGCAAATCCCTTGGGATTAAGTACCGATAGGGTAGCAAATCCTTCCATATCGACTACATCAGCTTGGTAGCTCTGACCGAGTTGACGCTTTTCTAAGCTAGACGAAATTATGCGATCGCTACTCAATCCCCTCACTAAATTAGCTTGGCGTTGCTGAGTTGAAGTATGAATGCGCGTAGGTTTGGTTTTGCTCAAGCCCCCTAAATCCCCCAATTCTGGGGGACTTTGAGAGTTTTGTTCCCCCATTGAAGTATGAATGCGCGTAGGTTTGGTTTTTCTCAAGCCCCCTAAATCCCCCAACTTTGGGGGACTTTTAGAGTTTTGTTCCCCCCAGAATTGGGGGGCTAGGGGGGCACAATCATACCCAGAATCAGCAACGCTATTAGTCTTTTCAGCCAGTTTCTCGTGAACTAAGCTAGTCAGTTGGCTGCAGCACTGTTGCACCAGTGGTTTAGATCTATCTTGGTTTCGGTCGATAGCAACACAATCGTTATACACAACAATATCACCAACGGAATAGTTAGGAGATAAGCTACCACACAAGCCCATTACCAGTACTTTAGGTGGGGAGTGCTCAGGAACATTTGTTGTAGTTTTTAGCCATGTTTCTAGATACTGAGTTACAGGCTCTGCTCCTATCGGAATAGATAGAATCAGAGGTTTAGGACGACCAGTAATCTGCTTGATTCCTCGACAAATTGCTTGATATTCTGCTCCTTGGGGAACAAGAATGATCGTGACCGGAATAGTTAGTTGGGAAAGATTCATAGGTTAGGAAAGGGAATAGGGAATGGGAAACGGGGAACAGATAATAACTAATAAGTAAACAAAACCTCTATACCTCATACCTATTAGGTATAGTCTTATTTGACCTTGATGCAACCCATAGCTATTTCCTATTCCCTCTTCTGTTTTCACTGTTCCCTGTTCCCTTTTCCGTGTTCCCTAAAATCACGAAATTGTGTACCTCATAGCTATGAGAATTGCTAGATATGAGTTTAAATAAATCAAAACGGCCAACAATTTGGGTAACAGCTCTAGTTAGTTTTATCTCAGTAGGACTAGTTACGCCCCAGCCCACAGTGGGACAAACTACTATTGCCCAACAACAGGAATCAGCACAAGAACAACTAACCAAAGCTAAGCAACTGAATCAGCAAGTTATTGATCTTAATGAGCAAGGGAAATATTCGGAAGCGATTCCCCTCGCCCAGGAAGCTTTGATAATTCGACAGCAAGTGCTTGGGGAAGAACACGCAGATGTGGCAGAAAGCCTGAATAATCTGGGGGAACTCTATCGTGAAATGGGAAAGTACCAAGAGGCGGAACCCTTGTTAACCCAAGCCTTAGAGATGAGGAGACGGTTGCTGGGGGATGAACATGCTGATCTGGCAGAAAGCCTGAATAATCTAGCTTTACTCTACTATTTCATGGGAAGGTATTCAGAGGCAGAACCCTTGTTAAACCAAGGGTTGGAGATGAGGAGACGGTTGCTGGGTAAAGAACACCCTGATCTGGCAGAAAGCCTGAATAATCTAGCTTTACTTTACCAATCCATGGGAAGGTACGAGCAGGCGGAACCCTTGTTAACCCAATCCTTGGAGATGAGAAGACGGTTGCTTGGGGATGAACACCTTGATCTCCCAGAAAGCCTCCATAATCTGGCGGGACTCTACTATTCAATGGGAAGGTACCAACAGGCGGAACCCTTGTTAACCGAAGCCTTGGAGATGTATAGACGGTTGCTGGGGGAGGAACACCCATCTGTGGCAAGCAGCCTGCATAATCTGGCTTTAATCTACCAATTCATGGGAAGGTACCAACAGGCTGAACCCTTGTTAACCGAAGCCTTGGAGATGACGAGACGGTTGCTGGGTGAGGAACACCCATCTGTGGCAACTAGCCTCAATAATCTGGCAGTACTCTACCAATTAATGGGAAAGTACCAACAGGCGGAAGCCTTGTATACCCAAGCTTTGGAGATGAGAAGACGGTTGCTGGGGGACGAACACCCTGATGTGGCACAAAGCCTCAATAATTTGGCTGTTTTACAGAATTCCCCGAAAGTCTTCATCCCCGGTCTAAAGACGCGGGGATGAAGACTTTTGGGGACTTTAGTCGCCGTGAAAAAAAATTAATTATGACTTGACACATTACGCTAAACGTGTTAGCGTAATGATCTAACAGAAGAGGTCGAGTTCTGATGATCATACTAGAGTTTAAAGCCTACGGTAAACCGCATCAATATCAAGCTATTGATGAAGCGATTAGGACGGTTAAGTTTATTCGCAACAGTTGCATCCGTTTGTGGATGGACAATAAGGGAACAGGGAAATATGACCTTAGTAAATACTCTAAGGTGCTGGCCAAAAAGTTCCCGTTTGCTAATGAGTTAAACTCAACCGCTCGACAAGCTGCGGCTGAAAGAGCATGGTCATCGATATCTCGCTTTTTTGAAAATTGTAAAAAGAAGGTACCAGGAAAGAAAGGCTTTCCACGCTTTCAGAAACACTGTAGATCTGTTGAATATAAGCAGTCAGGATGGAAATTATCCCCTGACAATAAATCAATAGCCTTCAGTGACAAGAAAAGGATTGGCAAACTAAAACTCAAAGGTACCTGGGACTTGTGGCGCTTTGACAACAAGCAAGTCAAACGGGTTCGTATAGTCAAAAGGGCTGACGGTTACTATGTTCAGTTTTGTATTGCTGTCGATATCAATGAACAGTTAGAACCCGCTGACGCTACCGTAGGATTGGATGTAGGCTTGAAAGAATTCTACACCGATTCTAGAGGGAATACTGAACCTAACCCACGTTTTTATAGAACAGGGGAAAAGCGTCTAAAATTTTATCAACGCCGAGTATCTCGGAAAAAAAAAGGCTCAACTAATCGCAAGAAAGCAGTTAATAGGTTAGGCAGGCAACACCTTAAAATAAGTAGGCAACGTGAAGAGCACGCCAAGAGACTGGCGCGCTGCGTAATCCGGTCTAACGACTTGGTCGCCTATGAAGATTTAAGAGTCAAAAACCTGGTTAAAAACCATTGTCTGGCTAAGTCTATTAATGATGCAGGTTGGTACCAATTCAGAAAATGGCTAGAGCATTTTGGCAAAAAGTTTGGTAGGGTCACGGTTGCAGTGAATGCTGCCTATACAAGCCAGAACTGCTCAGAATGCGGCGAAGTAGTAAAGAAGTCACTATCAACTAGAACCCACATCTGTGAATGTGGCTGTGAACTAGACCGTGACCACAACGCCGCGATCAACATACTAAAAAGAGCCTTGGGTACGGTGGGGCACACCGGAACCTGGATCCTAGATCCGTTCGCGCAGCGGAGGCCGTAGGCCACGCTACGCGAACGGGTCTCCCGAAACGCTTATGGAGAATCGACCTCTACTCTCCCTGACTCCGGTTTGGTTGAGCAAGTTGGCTCGTTGAAGTAAGAATCCCCGTCCTTCCAGGGCGGGGAGTGTCAACAGGTACAAAGCTGGTGGTATTATCAGCCTGTAATACAGGTTTAGGCAATATCAGTGCTGGGGAGGGAATATATGGATTGCGTCGAGCGTTGGTAATTGCAGGGTCAGAAAGCCAAGTCATTAGTTTGTGGAACGTGAATGATACGGCTACGAAATATTTAATGGTGTCTTATTATCAAGGATTGCAGGATAACCAAGGGCGTTCTGAGGCTTTGCGAAGGATTCAGTTGCAAATGCTAGGAAGTCCAGAGTATCAGCATCCCATTTATTGGGCGAGTTTTATTCCTTCTGGGAATTGGGGCTCTATGGGTGGGGAGTAGGGAGTAGGGAGTAGGGAGTCGGGAGTCGGGAGTCGGGAGTCGGGAGTCGGGAGTCGGGCATGTTGGTGGAACCGGCATGTTGGTGGAACGGGCATCTTGCCCGTATCCTGGCACAACCTGACAACCAAATAACCTTCAACCAAATAACCTTCAACCAAATAACCTTCAACCTTCAACCTGACAACCTTCAACCAAATAACCTTCAACCTTCAACCTTCAACCTTACAACCTTCAACTATTCCCGCTCATCCCTACGATTCTTTATTCATAAGATCACCTAAATCAAAAACAATCACGAAATTAGCATCAGGCATCAGCCGTTTTAGAGCTTGCATATGCCCCTCGGCATTGGAACGGTTGCGGTAACGACCAACAACAATTCGTTGCATTTTGGGCAACAGGCGAACGATTGCCCACGGATGTAGGCGATTGGCATAAGTCATAATAAATCAGGTCCTTTTCATAAGGGATTTAAAGCCAGCCTTGTGACCGTCGAAAATCCTTAGGCTGGCTTTTGTCATGGAACATTGCTAGTGTTTGATGACGTGATTTTATTATAACATAAAAATAAACCTATATTATAACATATTTTTAGAATTTTTGTTAAAAATTTTTTAGGCAGCAGGGAGTCGGGAATCGGGAATCGGGAATCGGGAGTCGGGAAGAACGGGAAATGGGGAGAATTATCCCAGCTGCGATGAATGCTGACAAGATTTAATCAACTAAATCAGAATAATTGTTAATACAAAAAACTGTAATTATTGTTACTGTAATTATTGTATTGACGCAGTCGTTGCTTGAGTAAAAAATCAATAATATATATAAATTAATTAATAATGAGTTAATTGATTAAGCCGTTTTGTATTTAAAATGTCTATTATTAAAATTAACAAAAAAAAGTTAACCTAGTCACATTTTGCCTATTGCCTATTGCCTATTGCCTATTGCCTATTGCCTTGCTAAAAAACATGTTCCATGGGTTTTAGCTTACCCATTACCAACCCCTGACAAAATAAATGCTCCCCGGTATGATACTATTAATAAAAATAGTGGTATTATTGTGTTGAAATACTTGACTCTATCTGTTTTTGCGATCGCTACGAGCCAAGGAGGTCTAGATATTATCCTGAACCCCTTTGAGCTTTATACCTTACCCCTCCAGCAGTGGATTACTGCTGCGGTGAATTTCCTGGTTGACAATTTTCGTCCTTTCTTTCAAGGCATTAGTCTACCGATTAGCGTCACCCTGGAGAGTATAGAATGGCTGTTGCTATCGATTCCTCCATTAATTTTGCTGATTCTGATTGCCTTGATAGCATGGCAACTGGCTGGTGGCAGAATTGCGATTTATAGCGTTGCTGCTTTGAGCTTGATTGGCTTTTGCGGAGCCTGGACCCAAGCCATGGTATCTCTTTCCCTAGTAGTAACGGCTGTAGTGTTTTGTATGGTGATAGGCATCACTGTCGGTATTGCCTGTGCCAGTAGCGATCGCATTGAGAAAGTGCTGCGACCCCTGCTGGATGCCATGCAAACCCTACCGTCATTCGTCTATCTTGTGCCAGTAGTGATGTTGTTTGGGATTGGTGCAGTGCCTGGAGTAATGGCAACCTGTGTCTTTGCCATACCCCCCCTGATTCGCTTGACTAACCTCGGGATTCGGCAAGTGTCCACAGAAGTTGTCGAAGCTGCGATCGCATTTGGCTCAACCCCGACACAAATGTTATTCGAAGTCCAAATCCCCCTAGCCATGCCAACTATTTTGGCTGGAGTCAACCAAGCCATCCTCTTAGCCTTATCCATGTCGGTAGTAACCTCCATGATTGGTGTAGGAGGACTTGGACAGATGGTATTGCAAGGACTAGGTCGGGTGAATGTGGGACTAGCTGCTGTGGGAGGATTGAGCATCGTTCTAATCGCAGTGATGCTGGATCGGATCACTCAGATAGTCAGTCAAGGCAACAACCAAATCCCTTGGTTGAAACGAGGACCAATTGGTTTGGTGCGCTCTTCCACAGGTCAACAACTGGCTTGGGCTACTGTTGCAGCAACCATTTTACTAGCACTCCTGGGTTTTATCACTTGGCAACAACCCTCCCAAGCCCAAGTAACCACAGATTCTAATCTAGCCATGCCTGGTAAAGGCGTCAGCGTACAATCGGTCTATAGTAGCTTGCAAGAAGAACAATTCCAAACCGACATTGTAAACATCGGTCTGGAAAAACTTGGTTACACTATCAAAGAGCCAAAACAAATTGAATACGTCACCGCACACCTGGCTTTAGGCAACAGCGACCTAGATTACACTGCTGTCCATTGGGAAATAGGTCATACACCCTTTTTTGAAAAAAGTGGTGGTGAACAGAAGTTAGAACGAATCGGAGTAATCACCTCTGATCTCTGGCAAGGTTATCAGATTGACAAAAAAACTGCTGATAAATACAACATCACTAGCCTTGAGCAACTCAAAGACCCAAAAATCGCTAAACTCTTTGACTCAGATGGGGATGGTAAAGCCAATTTGATTGGTTGTAATTCCGGTTGGTTTTGTGAAATTATTATTGAGCATCACATTAAAGCTTACGGACTGGAAGACACCGTTGAGCAAGACCAAGGAACCTACTCAGCGTTAATTGTAGATGCCATTACTCGCTACAACCAAGGACAACCAATCCTCTACTATACTTGGACTCCCATGTGGATGGCAGCAGTGTTAAAACCAGATCAAGATGTAGTCTGGCTAGAAGTTCCCTTCACTGATCTACCAGAATCACAGAAAGACTTGACCGCAAAAGATACCTCGGTAGATGGTAAAAATCTCGGATTTGCAATTGATCGAATCCGAATCGTAGCTAATAAAAAATTTGTATCTGCTAACCCAGCCGCCAAGCGCTTATTTGAATTGATTCATATTCCCGTTGAGGATATCAATGCCCAAAATGAATTACTAAACAACGGTGAAGATAGCTCAAAAGATATCCGTCGCCATGCCAAAGAATGGATTGAAAACCATCAAGACCAGTTTGATAGCTGGGTTGAAGAAGCAAGAAATGTTTAATAAGCAGTCAGCTGTCAGCCATCAGCTGTCAGCTGTCAGTTCCCGTAGGGTGCGTTAGGGGTGGGCTCGCCCTGATTTTATGCCTATAAGGCACCATTGAAATAGCCCACCCCGTAACGCACCACCGGATAAAACCGTAAAAATGAGATGCACCCGTAGGTTACGGTAATCGGTCTGGTTGAACCCGTTGATAACCCAGCAATTCAACCGAATAGTGGTGGTTTAGTGCGATATCAGTACCAACTGAAATATTCCGATGCGATCGCTTTTTTAGTAAGCTCATTCAAATTGTCTATTTTTGAGTCTGCGGTAAAAACTCCAAAATTACTTTTATGACTATTCTTTAGCATCAGACTCATCTCCCTTGCCGATTGTCATCTCACCTGTAGTTGGCGAAAATAAAACTTCAGCATTTCCTTCTTCGATGTACTCGTCAACAATATTGTTTGGCGTTGGATTTATTATTAATGGTCTATCAACATTGGGATTTCCTTTTAAAATTACAGCTTGAGCATAATGACCACAATTGAAGCTTATAATACTATATTGAGGCTGTTCTGTAATGGCATATGCAAGCATCTTGTCGAAATCCATATTAATGAAATAAGCTGCGCGAATACGAGTATTTTTACCTGATTGGGTTGATAAACTCCTCAAAATTGCTTTCAAACTAGACGGCGTAGCTTTTCCATTACTTCCAATTACAGCATTAGGAATTCTTTTATTTCTTACTACTCCATTCATAGCAGGGTCGTAACGACCAAATTCATAATATTTTGTCAGACCACTTTGTTTAATCAGAAGAACACCAGCATGTCCGACCATTTCAGTGTATCCATAAAAAGTATCTGTGTTAACTGGATAATCTGGATAAGTCACTAGCAAAGCTTCATCATTATACATAATCTTAATTCTCTCTATCTATTTTTTAGTAGAAGCAGACTTTCACTTAAACACTTACTATCTATTGTGTGTGTAAAATCAAACTTTTAAACAGTACCCTCTTGGGTACTTTTAGCCTAAGTAGGGCTTACTGATTAACTCTCAAAGCCTTGACAGATAAAGGTTTTAGCCTTTTTGGATCGAAAAAAGTGCCAGCTTTTCGGTCCAAAAAGCTCAAAAAGTTAGAATTTTGTGCAGACTCCGGCAGAAAAATCAAGGGATAAGTCTTCCTCCTACCTCCTATATAATTCCCATTTCTCCTGACTCGAAGCTCCTACCCTTACCAAAAGACTTTTTCAGCAAACCCTAACTATTCCGTTCTGATTCTGGTCGAGATTTAGCTTCGATCTGGCTACGCGCACTATCTAAAATTACCTCAACTTAAACTTTACTTGAAACAGTGTTTGTAAAAAAATATTAACAATAATTTACAAACACCACCTCAGCTAACTTTTTGCATTATAATAGTGATATCGGAAGAGTAAAGGAAGTCCACTGATGAACAAGTCCGTTTGTACTACTGAAGCCGCCTCTCTCTTAGGTATTTCTTCTCGACGCTTGCGCCAACTCCTCAATGATGGTCGCGTCCGGGGTGCTTATAAAAGCGGAAAATTCTGGATTATTCCTCTGTTCAACAATCTGCCCCAAATCATTGAAAAGAAGCGTGGACCAAAGGGCAAATGGCGTACCACTCGTCCTCCGGCTCTGGCTAAGATCAATGTCAACCGCAATCGCATTGGCAGCAACAATCACAAAAGCCCCGAAGAGCGTCAGCCAGTGATTTCAGTAAAACGAAGCGGCGACAATCTATACGGCAATCAAGTCGAAATCCTCGGTCCTTGTCGAATTGTTTATCAGCCAGATAAACCACTGAATTGTGGCGCTCGTCTGTGGATAGAAACCTTCAGTGATATCCATTTCATCGGTGGCAGTTTTCCGGCCACTGCCTAATGCTCACAAGCAAAATTAAATCATAGCCTTTCTCGCAGTTATGAGGTACAGTCTTCTGTGAGGTTGATTCCCTGTTTTTATGCAACCCATCGCTATTCCCGATTCCCGATTCCCGATTCCCGATTCCCTTTGCGATTAAATCATAGCCTTTCTCGCTGTTATGAGGTACAGTGATTCCCTGTCTTTATGCAACCCATCGCTATTCCCGATTATCTCTTCCCGATTCCCGATTCCCGATTCCCGATTCCCGATTCCCGATTCCCGATTCCCGATTGATTCCCTTTGCTATACTGAACAGGAGCAAAAGGATACTGCCGACTAATCCCAGATGGGATGGAGAGATAAAAAACTCGCTATTAGAAAAAATAATTAAATTCACACCAATCGAGATCGGAATAGAAGTGGTCAGTAATCCTAGAGCAAATTCCGTATCAAATGTTGGGTGAGTACGCCGATATTGCTCTTGGTCGAGCATATTAATCTGGGAAGCGTACAACAACGGCCACAAACTCAATCCGCTTTGGGGTAAAACTACAGCTAGTAGCGTTTCTGCCAATGTATCTGGTTTAAACAAAATCAGTACTCCTGCACTAAACCAGAATCCTGCTGCTGATCGGACGAGTAAAATTAGTAAAATTTCCGGTAATTTCAAGGTTTTCGGCTTCAGAGAAATCCCTACAAAAAACAGAATCATGGGAGTAGTGCAAGCCGCTAACCGTTGCAGGGCCTGCAAAACTATTTCTGGGATAAGTGTGTTACCTAGATTTAATGCTCCTATCAACAAACCCAGTAACAACGCCAAATTTGCTGGTTCTTGGATCAGAGTCAGTCCAATAGTTTTGAATTTGCTGAAATTGATGTGGGAAGTATCAACACTGCGTTGGTGTAGATAGATTGCTAAAGCATAAAGACCAATTAGCACAAAACATTTATTACCGACATCCACCAATCCAGCTAGGGCTAGTCCTTGCTCTCCTAAAAATTCCTGAGTAAACGGATAAACTGTTAAGCCAGGAGCTAAAGAGGCAAACATCAATATCAAGGAGCGGGCTTTAGCTTTTTCTTTGCTAGGAATCACCAAACCTGTTAATAACCATCCAATTCCTAACAAGAAGAAATTAATAGCAAGTCCGAAAGCCGGTAGCGAGAGTAAACCTTGACTGATATCAATTTTGATCGTGGATAGGAATAGAGCGGCAGGAAGTAAAGCATTGATAATTAACGTTTTAATAGCACCAACTGCTACAGGTTTTTGAAATTTCCCTCTCAGGGCATAACCAACAGCAATGAAAAGCACCAGCGGGATGACTTTATCAATAGCCAAAGTCCTCAACCTCGACCGGATTCAACAGTTTCTTGACGCAGCAGTACCAATTCTCGATGCAAATCATCGTAAAATCCCTGACGAGCTCTTACTGCCATTGCCACCCCTTGCCTAACTTGCCAAAGGGTTTGGGGAGAATTAGCGGCCTGCTCAATCACATCTAAAATTTCCTCAGCATGGTCTTGATCACAGTCGCAGTGAACTGCAAAGAATTCTTGTCCTTTGGTGGAAATACCTAGTTTTTTCAGACCTGCTAAAATCAGTTGGTTTTCATAGGGTAGGATAGATTCCGTGAAAGCCAGTATCCCCAATCCAAAGGCAGCGGGGTATTGGAAGCAAGCAGTTGTGTAGATTTGCAGGTAGCGTTGGGTTCCTGGTAATAATTCTTGTGATGACTTTGGTAGAGGTATCGACTCACCGGGTGCGATCGCGTAGCGTGACAGTAGGTCCATCGCTGATAATTCTTCAAATAACTGCTGCCACATTTGAGGATGGGGTTTGCTATGACCAGATTTCCCCGATAATCCATGTTCTTCATACAGATTCTTTAATAAAGGGATTCGGGTTTGGGGTGTAGGTAGCTTAGAAGCAACAGCAGTCAGCCAATTAGGGAAACACCAACTGATCAGATAACGCTGCTTGAGCCAAGTTTCTAGATTACGACTGACGCCAGTTTCCCTGATTAAACCGGGTAATCGGGGATGATCAGCCACTAAGACTCCTAATTTTTGATCAGTAGTGGCTAAATCCTTTAGGTGAGTGTGCCTTAACGGTCGATTTTGGAAACTCAGCAACCAGGGATGCTGGAGTAGAGAATGATTTCGGGCATAATCGGGAATTTGCTGGGGAGATCCCAGACTTTGGATGGTAGCGATGGAAAAGCTGTTGGCTGATTGGGCTTGGGTTGGCCTATCTAACTCCTGGGGGACCTGTAGAGTCCGCATATATTCTAGAAAGTCTTGCATGACCTAATTTCAGTAGTAATAGTGTAAATACTGTTTTCTACAATCAAAGCTTAGGCCCAACAGGATGAAGTTAGCAGATCAAGTTAGCAGTGGGAAGATTTCATCGCGGTTAAGTCAGCTCAACGGTTTTACTATTCCGATAACGCTCGGATAAATATGGCGTTGCTCAATCAAGGAATGAATGCGCGATCATCGGGTTTTGGTCAAGCCCCCTAAATCCCCCAACTTTGGGGGACTTTCAAAGTCTTGTTCCCCCCAAAATTGGGGGGCTAGGGGGGCAAAACGATACCCAGCCCCCCTACCCATGGATTGTGTGCGTAAGTCCAGCAAATAAAGGAATTAAAAGCACACTGGTTTACAGCGATGACTTAACAATGCAGCATTCTGTTTCCCCTGTTTGCCTTCTCCTTCTTATAGTTCCCCTTTTTGCTACGTACCTAGTCAATTTCTCTTACGCACTTACGCAAAATTGCTTAGCAGCTTGTAGGGTGGGCAAAAACACTTTGGTGGTTTGGAGTAGTCAAGATCCTCTTAATCTTGCCCACCACTGCCCACCAGTTCCTTACTTGCTGAAAAATCCGTTGCTGGTGGGCAGTGCGATCATTGACTATGGCTTGCGGAACAATCTCTGATGCACTGCCCACCCTACCGAGGCGAGGATCCTAATTCTAACCTTGCTGAAAAATCCGTTGCTGGTGGGCAGTGCGATCATTGACTATGGCTTGGGGATATGATCTTGCTGATCCACTGCCCACCCTACCGAGGCTAATTCTAACCTTGCTGAAAAATCCGTTGCTGGTGGGCAGTGCAAACAATTGACTATGGCTTGGGGATATGATCTTGCTGATGCACTGCCCACCCTACCGAGGCTAATTCTAACCTTGCTGAAAAATCCGTTGCTGGTGGGCAGTGCAAACAATTGACTATGGCTTGGGGATATGATCTTGCTGATGCACTGCCCACCCTACCGAGGCGAGGATCCCCCTGCTCCCTGCTCCCTGCTCCCTGCTCCCTGCTCCGAAGTCCCTAAAACCCAAGAAATTGTACCTCATGGGTAGAATAATTGCTATAATTGTTAAATGTCATCCCTCATCGAAAAAATTGCCTCAGACGAGGTGATAGATGCAGCTTATCAATGGCTGTGCAAAAAACGCGCACATTATCACTATAATGCCGATGTATGGCAGGTCAGACGATGGTGGCATGAGAAAAAACCGCAGATACAAGCGCAAATTGTTTCGGGACAGTATCAATTTCGTGAATTGCGCTTAATTCGAGGTGAGGAGCAGTCCTATGACTGGTGGTCGTCTTTGGATGCTTTGGTGTTGAAGGCGATGACCATTGTATTGACGGAACACTTGAAACCCGTCCTTTCCCCCCGATGTTTTCATTTAGCGGGGCACGGTGGTTTGAAAGGCGCGGTGCGAGAGGTGGCAGAGAACGTATCGGAACATACCTTTGTCTTTCGCACGGATGTGAAAAGCTATTACGCCAGCATCAATCATTCAATTTTGATGGAGATAGTGGGGAAATATGTAAGTGAAGAAGCGGTTAAATGTTTGTTATGGCGTTATTTGCGTCGCTTTGTTTCTGATGGCGGTAACTACATCGATATTTCAAAGGGCATCTCCTTGGGATGCCCTCTTTCTCCACTAATTGGAGCGATATTTCTTAAGCCTTTGGATGACCGGATGGCTCAGCTTGGTTGTTTCTATGTCCGCTACATGGACGACTGGGTAATTCTGGCACCGACCCGCTGGAAGTTGCGAAAAGCCATCAAAGCCACTAACGAGGTGATGAATGAGTTAAAGGTTATCAAACATCCCGATAAAACCTTTATCGGTCGCATCGCCAGTGGCTTTGATTTTTTGGGATATTGGTTTTCGAGCGCGGGTTTAGGAATCGCGCGGAAGACCGTGGAACGGATGGTTGAAAATATGACTCGGCAATATTAGCACTGTGCGCCCAGTGAGCGCATTGAGGCATATTTTCAACGTTGGTGGCGATGGGTGAAAGGTGGGATATCTGAGAAATTTCTCAGTGTCTTTCAATCAACTGTATCCCTACTTGAAATGGGTTTGACTAGACCCCCTGGTTGAAGGGTTGGGGGTGTTGGTGAGGTCACCTATGTGTTCACGCCGGCCAGGTCAAGCGGCGGGACTTCACCCTTTTATCCTTCTGCATCGTGTTAGGTCTGTCATGGCCTCTGTGGTATTAAACCGACTAGTTATACAGAATAGGCGGGTAAAGTTATGCCTCTCTGGGCGGCTTTCGTCCATCTCCCCATCCCGGTGACCACAAACCTCAGTAGGAATCGGTGTACCATGAACTTTTTAGCTCTTCTATGTAGTCTTTTTCCGTATAATAGGGCCGTGATTGATCGAACGCTGTATTTAGGTAGCCACCTACTACTACATCGCCTTCAAGCCCTACTATGACCAGTTGTTCACTTGGTTTTACCTCTTTTTTAAGCACTTCACCTACTTCCAGGTTATACTCCAGATCCCATATAGTTGGACTTATCTCATTCCAGTCGACTTCTTTGTCTGATATTAGAAGTCGCGCACCAGAATAATACCCCAAATCCTTGATCACTACTGTCCCATTCAACTCGCTTTTATTGGTAATTTTGATTTGAAATTCTTTCCCAAACCCTAATGTTTCGCAAATCGGTTCGAAATATTCATTAAGGTAGCACTCATCATTACTTGCCATGGCCCCTGCGGTCACACAAAACGTACACCACATTGTGGCTGACACCAGTAATATTGCTTTCTTTATCCATAACGGAAAACTCATTTGTGTTCCTGATACTTTTAACCCGGACAAATTCTGACATCTTGGATATCTAGGATATCATTTGAGTCAGAAAAGCTGAGTACTACATCCCCGACTGCTTCGAGGAAGGTGGTATCCCACATCGCCTTCAGGAAA